>JBEVKO010000098.1:0-8031 GCA_040509705.1 Beijerinckiaceae bacterium | reverse complement strand
AGATCGACGGACCAGACGGCGTCGAGATCGTCGGCGAGTCCGGCCGATGCAACCGCGTCGCGAAGCATGGTCGCCTCTCCATTCGATAGGATCGCAACGCGGTAGCCCCCGGCGCGGAGGCGACGAAGCAGATCGGGCGCCTCCGGATAAGCGTCGAGGCGCCGATACGCAGCCAGCAGCGACGCCCTCAGCGAACGATCGATCGACGGGAAGCGCGCAAAGGCGACGTCGAGCGCGTCCTCGGTCAGCGCCCAGAAGTCGCGCCACTGGCCGCAAAGCGAACGCACCCAGCTATATTCCAGCTGCTTCGCCCGCCAGAGATCGGAGAAGGCCTGCGCATCGCGCCCTGCCGCTGCGGCGCTGCGCATCACCGCCGCATGGACGTCGAAGATCGTGCCGTAGGCGTCGAAGACGAACGCCTTCACATCCTTTGCGACGGCTTGATGAACAGGCATGCGGCGGCCTTTCTGAACAAGAGGGTCCAATGTGGCGCTCCCGGCCGGCGGCGCAACCGGCTCCACTCATCCAATGATCTGCGGCGCGAATGACAATGATCTGCGGAATTCATCGTTGCCGCAGCCCGCTTCGGTTGACCCTGCGCGTTCGCCGTCGCACCAATGGGACAATGAGACTGACGTAGTGGAGGACGGCCGATGGCCTGGTTTAGCGAGACGTGGACCTGGATCGATGGCGAATGGGTGTCCGGAAATCCGGGCATCATGGGTCCCCGTACTCACGCGGCCTGGCTTTCGTCCTCAGTGTTCGATGGCGCGCGCGTATTCAACGGGTCGATGCCGGACATGGACCGGCACGCGGCGCGCGTGAACGAGTCGGCGGTGAAGCTCGGGCTGAAACCGACGATGAAGACCGACGACATCGTCGCGCTGACGCGCGAGGGAGTGAAGAAGTTCAAGCCCGGCGCCGAACTCTACGTGAAGCCGATGTACTGGGGCGAGGAGGACGGTCCCGCCACGATCATGGCGGATCCTGAATCGACACGCTTCTGCCTTTGCCTGTTCGATGCGCCGCTCCCGGTTCCCGGCGGCTCCTCGCTGACGATCGCCAGCTTTCGGCGGCCGACGCTCGAAACCATGCCGACCGATGTGAAGACCGGCGCGCTCTATCCCAACAACGCGCGCGCGCTGCGCGAAGCCAAGTCGAAAGGCTTCGACAATGCGCTCGTCCTCGACATGCTCGGCAACGTCGCCGAGACGACGACGGCGAACGTGTTCATGGCGAAGGACGGCGTCGTGCATACGCCGGCGCCGAACGGAACCTTCCTCAATGGCATCACCCGCCAGCGCGTCATCAAGCTGCTGCGCGAGAGCGGCGTCACAGTCGTCGAAGGGACGCTCAGGGTTCCGGATTTCGAAACGGCGGACGAGATCTTCATGTCCGGCAATTATTCGAAATGCATGCCGGTGCTGAAACTCAATGAGAGGTCGCTGCAGCCGGGACCGTTCTTCCGCAAGGCGCGCGAGGCGTACTGGGAGTTCGCGCGCTCGCAGCCCGTGTGATCTATCGCCTCACCGAGAGATCGACGCCGAGCGCGCGCGAGCCGACGAAAGCCGTGACGACGTAAAGATTAAGCCCGGCGAGGCCGAGCACGGCGAGCGTCACGAGATCGCGCATCGGCAGGCTTGAGAAGAATTCGGCGAACGGCGCGCGCGCATAGATGAAAAAGGCGAGCATCGCCGCGGTCGCCGCGCCGATGATCGCCATCAGCCGCCAGAAATCGTGGGTCGGCGACATGAGCGAGCGCCTTTTCGCCAGCACCGACAATGCCACAAAGTTGATCCATGCGCCGACGGCGGTTGCGTAGGCCAGTCCCGGAGCGCCGATCTTCGGCGCGAGGACGATCTTCAGCGCGACATTCACGGCGATCGCCGCGAACGAGATCAGCATCGGCGTGCGGGTATCTCCCCGGGCATGGAAGCTCGCAACGACGCTGCGGATGAGGACGATCGCAGGGAGGCCCGCGCCATAGGCGAAAAGCACGCCGCCCGAGAGAAGCGCGTCCGCGTCCGTATAGGCGCCGCGCACGAACGCCGCGCGAATGACGAGATCGGGAATGACGAGAAAGGCGGCGAGGCAGGGCCCGGTCAGCGCCAGGGTGAGCGCGATCGTGCGCGACTGTGCATGATGGGCGCCGCCGACGTCGCCCGCCGCGATGCGGCGGCTCATCTCGGGCAACAGCACCGTGCCGGCGGCGACGGCGATCACGCCGATCGGCAACTGGTAGATGCGGTCGGCATAATACATTGTCGCCGGCCCGCCCTCGGGAAGAAGAGTCGACAATATGAGATCCGCGAACATGGCGATCTGCACGCCCGACGAACCAAGCACGCCGGGCCAGAAGGCCCGCCAGAAAGCCGTCATGTTGGCATCGTTGGCCGGAGCTGCGAGGCCCGGCATCACGCCGGCGCGCGCAGCAGCCGCGACCAGCAGCGCAAGCTCGGCGACGCCGGCGGCGCAGACGCCCCAGGCCGCCGCGTGCGCCGTCGTCGGAAAAAGAAAGGTTAGACTCATCGCCGCGATCATCGACAGGTTGAGCAGGACCGGCGCGAACGCCGCGGCGGCGAAGCGCCCGACCGCATTGAGCGAGCCGGAAAGCTGCGTCACCAGCGTCACGAACAGAAGGTAAGGAAAGGTGATGCGCGACAATGCGACCGCGAGATCGAACTTCGCCGGATCATCGGTGAAGCCCGGCGCCAGCACCCTGATGATCCACGGCATGGCGACGAGCGCGATCGCGAGCAGGATGAGCTGAGAGCCGAGCAGGATCGTCTGCACCCGGCTCGCGAAGATCTGCGCCTGCTTGTCGCTTTCTGCCTCGCGGATACGGGCGTAGGCCGGGACGTAGGCGGCGCTGAACGCGCCCTCGGCGAAAATCGACCGGAAATTGTTGGGCAGCCGCATCGCGACGACGAGCGCATCCGCGAGCGGCCCCGCGCCGAGCACGGCGGCGAGCGCGATGTCGCGCACAAATCCGGTGACGCGCGAAAATAGCGTGATGCCGCCTACGGACAGGATCCTGGACAGCATCTCTCAGCGCGCATCCTGGTGCTTGCGACGCTCGTCGCGGAAAGACGCCGCCCCGCGCTCGTCATCCTCCATGCCGAGGCGTTCTTCGACGATGTAGAGCGGCCGCCGCTTCACCTCCGCGAAAACCCGGCCGATATATTCGCCGAGCACGCCGAGCGACATGAGCTGGATGCCAGCAAAAAACATCACGGAGACAATCAGCGACGGGAAGCCGGGCGTTTGCACGCCGTAGAACAGCGCCTCGATGACGAAGGCGAGCGCGGCGAGGAAGGCGCAGAACGATACGAAGACGCCGACATAGGTCCACACCCTGAGCGGCACGGTCGAGAACGAGGTGATGCCGTCGAAGGCGAAACGGAACAGCTTGCGAAAGCTCCATTTGGTTTCGCCGTGGACGCGTTCGGCGACGTCGAACGGAACGCCGACGGACTTGAATCCGATCCAGGCATAGAGCCCTTTGGAGAAGCGCGCGCGCTCGCCGAGACCGCGCAGCGCGTCGACCGCCTTGCGGTCGAGCAGGCGGAAGTCGCCGGCGCCCGGCGGCAGATCGGTCTCCGCAAATCGCGCGAACAGGCGATAGAACCAGCGCGCGAAGGCGCGGCGCAGCGGGCCCTCGTTAGTGCGATCGCGCCTGACGCCATAGACATTGGCGTAGCCCTCGCGCCACTTCGCCATAAACTCCGCGATCGTCTCGGGCGGATGCTGCAGGTCGGCGTCCATGATGACGACAGCCTCGCCGC
The DNA here is from genome assembly GCA_040509705.1 of Beijerinckiaceae bacterium. Lineage (GTDB taxonomy): Bacteria > Pseudomonadota > Alphaproteobacteria > Rhizobiales > Beijerinckiaceae > Terrirubrum. The sequence goes on along the minus strand of JBEVKO010000098.1, from coordinate 4,246 downwards.
GCGCATGGTCGAGGCCTGCGGCGATGGCTATTTCCTTGCCGAAGTTGCGGCTGAACGAGATCGCTGTCAGTCGATGATCTTTCGCGCACAGGGCCCGGAGCTTGTCGATTGTGCCGTCGCGGCTCCCGTCGTTGACGAACACGACCTCAAAGGACGGTTCGATGCGCGACATCGCCTGGTCCACCCTGTCAACGAGCGCATCGAGCCCGTCCGCCTCGTTGTAGACGGGGACGACGATCGAAAGGACGGGCGCAGGCGCCATGAACTTACCCTGGGGCTGCCGCTCGACGCAGCGTCATCGGGCCACGACGACAAGAGCGGAGTTTCCCGCCCTGCTCAAGCCCGTTAGGAAACGTCATGCGCGACGAGAGCCCAACAAAGGATGAACGACAACAGGGGCGGCCCGTCGTTCTTTGCGCCGACGACTACGCGCTGGCGCCGGGCGTCAGCCGGGGCATTCTGCGCCTGCTCGACCTCAAACGCATCTCGGCGTCCGGCGCGATGACCAATTGTCCTAACTGGCGGACGCTGGCGGGCGAGTTCCGCGCGTTCAACGGCGCGGCCGATCTCGGCGTGCACCTCAACCTCACCTGTGGCGCGCCGGTGGGTCGCATGCCGACCGTCGCGCCTGACAGTCGCCTCCCGTCCCTGGCGACCGTGGCGCGGCTCGCCTTTCTGTCCCGCTCAGCGCGGCGCGAGATCATCGATGAAATCGCGCGCCAGCTCGACGCCTTCGAGGAGGCGATGGGCCGTCCGCCCGATTTCGTTGACGGGCACCAGCACGTGCATGCGTTGCCGGGGATCGGCGGCGCGCTCGCGGCGCTGCTCGGATCCCGCTACGGCGCGCAAGCCGGATTTTATGTTCGAGATCCGGCTGACCGCTTGGGTGCGATCCTGTCTCGTCCGGCTTCAGGAAAGGCGCTCGCCGTCGCCTGGCTCGCGGCGCGCTTTGGCGTCGCGCTGCGTCATGCTGGTCTGAGGTCCAACCAGGGATTCTCGGGCTTCAGCGCGTTCGACCCGAAGGTCGACTATGGCGACGAGTTCTCCGGCGCCCTGCGCTCGCTCGGCAAGGCGCCGCTCATCATGTGTCATCCCGGAGAGATCGATCCGGCGCTGCGCGCTATTGATCCAGTCGTTGAAACACGTCCGCACGAACTCGACTTCTTTGCGGGTCAGCGCTTTGCTGATGCGTGCGCCGCAGCCGGCGTGTTCACGGCGCGCATGGCCCGCGTCGCGGAGTCGGCAAGCAATAGTTAAATGGGCAACGTCGCGGCGCGCGCGCGGGCGAATTGCGTCAGACGGTCGACAGGTTTCTGGCCGGCGTCGCAGCGGCGTAGCGGCTCAGTCCGCCTTCGGCGCGAGAGCGTCGGCGTGGCGATGCAGGCCCGCGAAAAGCTCGGGCTTCTCGGCGAGGATCTGCTTGGTGTGATTGTAGCCGATCTGAACGGCGCGATCGAAGCTCTTCCAGTCAAGCAGGCCGAGTTGCCCGACCGGCGGACGGATGATGACGGCGGCGTTTTCCTGATCGCGTCGCGTGGTGGAGACGCTGCCTATGGTGCCAACGCGATAGAGCGTCTCCATGATGGTCGGGTCCCCCGGCCGACGCCCGCCGAACCAGCGATGCCACAGCGGCACCGGCGGCGGCGCGCTCCGCTCGAACATTTCTTCGCCGCTGACGTCGACGCCGATCACCGGACCGCGCAGGAGCGAGATCGCCGCATCGATCGGCAGGTTGTCGATGACGCCGCCATCGACATAGGTCATGCCGCCCTCGGTGACTGGCGGCAGGATGCCCGGAATTGCAACCGTCGCCTCCAGCCAGCGCCGCAACAGCCCGGTGCGATGGATGACCGGCGAGGCGCGCGTCAGGCATGACGACACGCAGAAATAGGGCTGGCGCAGATCCTCGATGTGACGCTCGCCGAACGCCTGCCGCAGGAGCCAGGACACCTTTCGGCCGCGGAACAGAGCGACCACCGGAAAGATCGGATCGGACAATGGCCGGCCGACGACGAAGGCCTTGCGCAGCTTCTCATGCGCGACCTCGCGCGGCCAGCCGCCGGCGTAGGCGGCGGCGATGATCGCGCCCATGCTGGAGCCGCCAAAGATGTCGATCGCAAAGCCTTCATCGAGCAGCGCATCGACGACGCCCAGATGCGCGAACCCGCGCGCGCCGCCGCCGGACAGGACGAGCGTCGTCGCGCGCCGCGTCAGCAGGCGCGCAACGCGGGCGACGTCCCTGCGATTGCGCACATGATGGATGAAGTCGTGGCCCGCCAGCGCCTGCCAGTCGCGAGCGCCGATCGGCTCGCGGTCTTCTTCCGACAAAAGCGCGAGCTCGCGCTGCAATTCGTGTAGCGCATGGGCGGCGTGCGCCATGTCCCAACCCGGAGAAGGCGACGGTTCTGAATCGGCATCGGCGACGAGGAGCACGACGTCCGCCTGGCGGGCGCAGAAGGCGCTCCACTCGCCGTCTTTCGCATCGCCGACGAAGAGGGCGTGATCGTGCCGCGCTTCGGCCTGCTGGAACCACGCGCGCGGCCGCGCCGCGTCGCGACGATCAATGTGAACGACGGTGCCGAACGCCTGCAGCGCCTGGGTGAGGCGCGCAACGAATGCATTGGCGCGCGCCAGATCAAGTTTCGCATGCGGCAGAATGGCGAACACGCGAGGCTGCGCCACGGGCCGCCGCCCCTCCTGCGTCTTGGCGAGCCGTCGCGCGAGCACCCTTGCGATCGCCAGAGCAACCTGCGGATCGCGCGCAACCAGCGCGCCGACGGCATCGCGGGTCAGCCGCACGAGCTCCGAGTCGCGCAGCGCAATCGCAGTCGCCGTGCGCGGCTCGCCGGTCAGCATAGCCATTTCGCCGACCGTCTCGCCGCTGAAGACTTCGCCGACGCGCACCATCTGGCCGTTCGGCAGACGCCTCAGAACCGCGAGCGCGCCGGATCGCAGGATGTAGAGATCAGACGAGTCTTCGCCCTCGTGAAAGACCGTTTTCGTCGCCTCGACATCGAGGAACTCGGCGGATGCGGCGAGGCTCGCGAGGACGTCCGCCGGCACGCCTTCGAAAAATCGCGCATTGGCGAGCGCGGCGATCGCGGCTTTCGTCGCCTCGTCCGCCGGCATGTCCGTCCTGCGCGCGCCGTCATTCATGGCGGATTGACAGCCTCCCTGCTTCTGCTCCGCCGCTTCAGCGCCGACCGCCCGTCATCGACCCCAGCACGCCGCGCACGATGGCGTTGCCGACCTGAATCGCCACAGTCGTCGCGACGCGCCGCGCGACAAGTTCGCCCATGCCCATGCGGCCGCGACCGGAAGTCTTGCCCTTGCCGGTCGGCGCCGGCGCACCGTCGCCGAAGATCGAGCCGAGGATGCCGCCGAGCCCACCCGAGGTCGACGCCTCCTTCGCCGGCTGCTCTGCAAGCTCGCGCCGCTTCTGCAACAATTCGTACGCCGACTCCGCATCCAGCGGCGTATCGTACTTGCCGCGCATAGCGCTCTTGCCAAGCAGCGACTTGCGTTCCTCGGTCGTGATCGGACCGACGCGGGCCGAAGGCGGACGAACCAGCGTGCGCTGGACGATGCTCGGCACGCCCTTGTCCTCCAGCATCGAGCACAGCGCTTCGCCCACCGCGAGCTGCGTGATGACCTCGGCCGTCTTGAATGTTGGATTCTGCCTGAAGGTTTCAGCGGCGGTCTGCACCGCCTTCTGGTCGCGCGGCGTGAAGGCGCGCAAGGCATGCTGCAGCCGGTTTCCCATCTGTCCGAGCACGGCGTCGGGCACGTCGAGCGGATTCTGCGTCACGAAATAGATGCCGACGCCTTTGGAGCGAATCAGTCTGACGACCTGCTCGATCGACTGGAGCAACGACTTCGGCGCGTCGTTGAACAGCAGATGCGCCTCATCGAAGAAGAAGACGAGCTTGGGCCTGTCGAGATCGCCGACCTCCGGCAGATCCTCGAAGAGCTCCGAGACGAGCCACAGCAGGAATGTCGCGTAGAGCCGCGGATTGGCCATCAATTTGTCGGCGGCCAGAATGTTGATCATGCCGCGGCCGTCGCGATCGAGGCGTATCAGGTCGGTGAGCTCCAGCGCAGGTTCGCCGAAGAATTTCGTCCCGCCCTGATTTTCAAGGACAAGCAACGCGCGCTGGATCGCGCCAACCGACTGCACGGCGATATTGCCATACTTCACGGTCAGCTTCTGCGCGTTTTCCGCGATGTCGGTCAGAAGCGCGCGCAG
>JBEVKO010000097.1:0-10837 GCA_040509705.1 Beijerinckiaceae bacterium | reverse complement strand
TGCTCCATCGGCGGGAAGGATTGTGCGTCGTGCTCATGGTCGGGCTCCGGCGTCCGCTCTATCGGATTGAACCTGCGGAACAAGACCTCACCGGGCGAGTTGGACCGGGGCGAGGTTGGAGTCTGCGGGATCGGTGTCGATGGCGAGTTCAATCTCCGAACGGATTGGCGATCAAAGAGGCTCTGTCTGGTTGCTGGCGCTCTTGGCGGTTGCGCCGGTGATCGCCGCCTCTTACGTCGGCTCCTCCGTCACGACGCCCAACCTCGCACCCTGGTACGCGGCGCTCACGAAGCCCTGGTTCACGCCTGCCAACAGCGTCTTCGCTCCGGTCTGGGCCGCCTTGTATGCGCTGATGGCCTACGCCGCGTGGCGCATCCTGCACCAGCGTCCTCAAGCAGCGTGGCGGAGCGAGGCGCTCGTGCTGTTCTATGGTCAGCTCGCCGTGAACTGCACGTGGTCGATCGCCTTCTTCGGCATGCGCAGCCCGGGGCTCGGCGTTGCGGTGATCGTCCTTCTGTTTGCGCTGATCGCCATCACGATGACGATCTTCGCCCAAGTCGACAAGATCGCCTGCTGGCTTCTCGCGCCCTACCTTTTGTGGGTCGGGTTCGCGATGCTTCTCAACGTCGAGATCTGGCGTCTCAACTGACGATGCCCTTCACGACCTCGCGCAGATGCGCGAGTGTGAACGGCTTCACCAGCACATCGCGTATGAGCGATTCAAGATTGCGCGCACGCTCTCGCTGGTCGGCGTATCCCGTCATCAGAAGGATCGGCAGTTCCGGGAAGTCGCGCGCCGCAGCAAGCGCCAGCGCGATGCCGTCCATCACCGGCATGCGGATATCGGTCAACAGCAGATCGATCTTGCCCGCTTCGCTCTGCAGCACGTCGAGACCTTCGCCGCCATCGCCGGCGCCGAGCGTCGTGTGACCATCCAGTTCGAGCGCGCGGCGCACGAAGTCGCGTACGGGCGCTTCGTCCTCAACCACAAGGATTCTAGCCATGGAGTTTCAGTTCGCCCTGATCGAGCTCGACATCCCGCTCGACCACGCCCACATACGGCAACTGGCGATAAGCATGCGCGACGTCCATGCCGTACCCGACCACGAAGAGATCGGGGCAGACGAATCCGACATATTCCGGATCGACGCGGACCGCCCGCTTGCCCGGCTTTTCCAGAAGCACGCAGGCGTCAACCTTGCGCGCTCCGCGCGCCGCGAGAAGATCCTTGGCGAAGGCGAGAGTTCGGCCTGATTCCAGAATGTCGTCGACCAGCAGCACGTCGCGGCCGCGCACATCTGAATCGACATCCTTGAGAATCGTCACCTGCCCCGAAGAGACGGTCGCCGTGCGGTAGCTCGACAGATGCGTGAACTCGACATGCGGCGCGAGTCCCGCGCGATGCAGCGCGCGGATCAGATCGGCCGCGAACATGAAGCTGCCTTTCAGTACGGCGACGACCAGCAGATCCTTCGGCTGGCTGGCGGCGATCGTCCGCGCCATCTCGTCGATGCGCTGGGCGATGGCTCGTTCGTCGAACAATACTTTGATGCGCATTCCTGCGGTCATGACGCCCTCGGCCGACGCGCGTCCCCCGCGGCGGCCTCGAACCTGACCTGCACCGTCCTGCCCGCTGGCGGAGGCGAGGCCAGACGGGCGCGAAAAACGGTGCGCTCGCCGGGTTCGAGCGCCAGCTTCAGGCTTTGCGCGGGCCATGCATAAAGCTCGACGCCCTTCTCGTCACGCACCACGACGCGGAGCGGCGGAATCTGTATCTGCTCCGGGGAGCGGCTCACGATCTCGCCCTCGACGAGCAGGACATCGCCGGCGTCGCCCGCCGCGACCTCGGAAGCGACGTTGAGGATCGCGATTGGCGAGTTGGCGCGGCTGAGCCCCATCGCCCCGTAGAGCTTGGCCATGGCGGGCGAGGCCCCAGCGATGGGGCCGCGGGCGGCGACGAGAAAGACCGCGATCGAGACTGCCGCAAAGGCCGCGTATGGCGCAACGCGCCCCGCCAGCGGCGCGCGCGCCCTCGGCTTCGGCAAGGGCTGGGAACGGCGTCGCGAGGGAATGATGTTGTCGGCCGAAATACCAGCAACGGGAGCAGCTTCGGGCGGGTCTTCGGCGGCATCTGACGACGCCTTCCGCGCGCGCCTGAACGGCAGGGCTAGGATCGCTCCAAGCGCCGTCGCCAGTGCCGAAATGCGGGCAGGAAGCGAATGCCCCTGCGTCGGCTCTTCAGCCGGCTCAGGCGTCTCTTCATTCGAGGCGGCGCGGGCGGAGGTCGCAACAATCTCCCCGTCGATTTCGACCAGAGCTTCGTCGGGCCCGCCCCCGGTCGCCTCGACGACCCGCGTCACGGAGGCTTCGTCCGTCGTTTCGGGAGCCAGCTCAGCTTCGCCTGTGACGATCTCCGACTTGTCCGGGTCATGCCCCTTCAGCCCGGTCGCAGCGCGCTCGGCGATTTCATCGGCGGTATCCGCCGCCGCTTCAATCGAACTCATGGCGGCTTCGAATGGATCGATGGCGGTGGACGGCTTGACGAACCAGGTCGTCGCGCACCGCTTGCAACGCACCGTGCGCCCGGCGGGGCCCAGCTTTTCTTCCGGGGTGTTGTATGAGCTTGCGCAGGACGGACAGACGATGAGCATGGCGAATCAGGACTGGACAGGGCGCGGCCGCCGCTGCGCTCGGGAGACCATTGGGCGGCTTTATGGTTAACGAACGGTGCATGGTCGGGAGGCGGGTTTGATTGGTGTGTCGCCGGACGTCGGCGCCGGTCCGCGGCCAGGCCCGTGACGATCGTCAGCTTCGACAATGTCGGGCTCCGTTACGGGATGGGCGCGGAAATCCTTCGCGATCTCTCGTTCACGATCGCGCCCCATTCGTTCCAGTTTCTCACCGGGCCATCCGGCGCCGGCAAAACGACGCTGCTCCGATTGATCCTCATGTCGCTGCGTCCGACGCGCGGCGTGATCCGCCTGTTCGGCGCTGACGTCTCTCGGCTGTCGAGCGATGTCGTCACCTCGCTCCGGCGCCGAACCGGCGTCGTGTTTCAGGATTTCAGATTGCTCGATCATCTCACGGCCTATGAGAACGTATCGCTGCCACTCCGCGTGAAAGGCGTCGAGGAAACGCGCTATCGCAGCGAGGTTGTCGAATTGCTGCGCTGGGTCGGGCTCGGCGAACGCATGCATCTGATGCCGCCGGTCCTGTCCGGCGGCGAAAAGCAGCGTTGCGCCATTGCGCGCGCGCTGATCACCAGGCCTGAACTGCTGCTCGCCGACGAACCCACGGGCAATGTCGATCCGTCGCTGGCGCGTCGGCTCATCCGGCTGTTCGTCGAGTTGCATCGCAGCGGCACGGCCGTCGTCATTGCAACGCATGACCTGACCCTGATGGATCAGGTCGAGGCCCGGCGCATGGTGCTTGGCGAAGGACATCTCCATGTCTTCGACTGACGGCGGGACGACGCGCGCCCGCGCACAGGCCGACGGCGGATCGCTCGGCGGCGGCGCAGCCCTCGTGCCGGCGCGCTCGATCGCCGGCCGCGCGCTGATCACCGTCATCGCCATCATGACGTTTCTCGCGGCGATCGCCGCCGGCGCGGCGCAGATCGTCGCCTCCGCGTCAGCGCAATGGACGTCCTCCATCGCGCGCGAAGCGACGATCCAGATCAAGCCGCGGACCGGGCGCGACATCGACGCCGACGTCGCGCGCGCCACCACCATTGCGCGCGCTGCGCCGGGCGTGGCCGAGGCGCGCGCCTATACGCGCCAGGAAGCCGAGCGTCTGCTGGAGCCATGGCTTGGCAAGGGTCTTGATCTTGGCGAACTGCCGGTGCCGCGCCTGATCGTCGTCAAGCTCAACCCGGATGGGCGCGCTGATCTTGCGGTGCTCGGCCGCGAACTCGCCGCTGCTGCGCCGGGCGCGACGCTCGACGACCATCGGCTTTGGGTTTCGCGTCTGGGGACCATGGCGAATGCGGTGGTGATCGTCGCCGTCGCGCTTGTGCTGCTGGTGCTCGTCGCGACCGCGCTCGCCGTCGCCTTCGCCACGCGCGGCGCCGTGTCCGCCAATCGCGACATCGTCGAGGTGCTGCATTTCATCGGCGCGGAAGACAGTTACATCAGCGGCGAGTTCGGACGGCATTTCCTGCGCCTTGGCCTCGAAGGCGGCGCGATCGGAGGACTCGGCGCGATTCTCTGCCTATGGTTCGCCGGCCTGATCGCCGGACGATTCCAGGCGACGCCCGGCGGCGATCAGATCGAGGCGCTGTTCGGCGGCTTCTCCATCGGCTGGGGCGGGCTTGTCATCATCATCATCGTCGGGCTGATTGTCGCCGGCCTCACAGCCTACATGTCCCGCCAAACGGTGGCGCGGCATCTTGCAGGCCTGTCGTGAGGGTCCGGCGCATTCTCGCTGTCGCGATCTTCGCGACGCTTTCAGGAGGTTTTGTCCTGTTCGCCGAGCAGACGCAGCGGATCGGCAATGATTCCTCCGGAGGATCGGATGGCGTCGTTGTGCTCACAGGCGCGTCCGACCGCATCGCCGCCGGCGCTGATCTCGTGATCGCCAATCGCAATCTTCGTCTGCTGATCTCCGGCCTCAACGAGAAGGTGACGCGCGACGACATGCTCGCCCAGCATCCGCAGTTGCGCGCGATCGACCAATGCTGCCTCGACCTCGGCTGGCGGGCGATGAACACCGTCGGCAACGCGCTCGAAGCGCGCGACTGGGCTGCGCGCAACGGCTACCGTTCGATCACGCTCGTGACGTCCGCCTCGCACATGCCGCGCGCCATCGCGGAGTTCGCCCACGCCATGCCGGCGGTCACCCTGCATCCCCACGCTGCGGGCGCACGCGCCGACGCGACGCCATGGCGGCTGGATCTTTCGCAATGGCGCATAATTGGGTTTGAGTATGCGAAGTATGTTTTCTCGCGCCTACGCATGGCTCTCGAGCCAGAACCCGGACGCTGGCTGCCGGGCGCGCTGCGCGCCGAAGAGCCGCAAGATCGTTCGGCCCGGCGATAGGCGCACACCACGATGATTCTGCTGCGCTCGCTCGCCTTCAACGTCGCTTTCTACGCCAACATCATCGTCTGGATGATCGTGATCCTGCCGACGCTTCTGATGCCGCGCCGCGTGCTCATGCGCGTCGTGCGCGCTTGGGCCGCAAGCAATCTCTTTCTCCTGCGCGTCATCGTCGGGATCCGGGTCGAACTCAGGCATCGCGAGCGCATCCCGACGGGCCCGGCGATCATCGCGGCCAAGCATCAGTCATTTCTGGAAACATTCGCCCTGTTTGCGTGCCTTGCCGATCCGGTGATCATCCTCAAGCGCGAGCTGACCTGGATCCCGCTGTTCGGCTGGTATATCCTCAAGGCCCGCCTCATTCCGATCAATCGCGGCGCGCGATCGAAGGCGCTGGAAGCGGCGACGGAGCGCACGCGCGAGGAACTCATCACGGGAAGGCAGCTTCTGATCTTTCCCGAGGGGACGCGACGCGCGCCCGGGGCGCCGCCGAGCTACAAGTTTGGCGTCGCCTACATTTACGACCGGGTGAAGGTCCCCGTGACCCCGGTCGGGCTTAACACCGGTCTGTTCTGGCCGCGGCGCCAGTTCATCCGCAGGCCCGGCACGGTGGTCATCGAATTTCTCGAACCTGTGCCCCAGGGCCTCGATCGCGAAACGGCGCTGCGCGAAATCAGCGCGCGGATCGAAGAGAGCAGCGACAGGCTTCTCGCGGACGGGCTGCGCGAACTCGGCCCCCTTGCCCCCGACGTGGCGCGGGACTGACTGGAACCTCCGACTCGCCCTCGCATTGCTCCATCGTAGCCCTTGATTCGCCACAATGTTCGTGTTTTGTTCTCGCCACGACGCAACCCCGGAGCAGGCCATGCAGGGCATGACCGATCTTTTCAGCCGATTCGAAATTTCTCCACCACCGCTCAAGGTTGCGGATGCTTCCCCGCGGCGCGCGCCCTCCACCCTCGACAATGAGCGGTTCTGCGCATGGCGCGGCAGATCGGGCCGGCGCTACGTGACGTCCATCTACAGCTTCGACAAGTGCCCGGATTATGAGCATGTGGTTGCGCTGGCGGTGCGCCGGGAGATGGATGGTTCGCGAACGGCGCTCTGCGGGATCGACCTCGGAGCCTTTCCGTTCGTGGCGCTCAATGGCGAGGCCATGAAGCGGGCGAGAACCCAGGGCGCCAACGAGGTGCATCTGCACCTGCTGGCGGAAACCCAGGCGGCCCGCGCCGCCGCGATCGAAGACCTGGTCTGATTTCCGTTCATTCGTTTTGATGGCGGGCCGGTTGCGCGCGGGTCGTTGGCCGTGCCAAGGGGCGGGCTTACGCCCGCTATGTCCGTCTCCCAAGCCTACGACCAGCTCATCGCCGCCGGCGGCATCGAGCGCGACCCTGCGCAGCAGCGGCTCGTCGCCCATCTCGATCGCCTGAGGGAGCGCGTCGCCCAGCACCGGCTCGCCCGCAAGTCCAGCGCTCTGGGTTGGCTGTTTTCGAAGCGGGAAGCCCAGGAAGAGCCGCTGCGGGGCCTTTACATCTGGGGCGACGTCGGTCGCGGCAAGACCATGCTGATGGATCTGTTCTTCAATGCGACCCCGGTCCAGCGCAAGCGTCGCGTCCATTTTCACGGCTTCATGGCCGATGCGCACGATCGCATCCATGCCTTCCGGCAGCGTGTGAAGGCGGGCGAGATCAAGGACGCCGATCCGATCGCGCCGGTCGCTGAAGCGATCGCTGACGAAGCCTGGCTGCTCTGCTTCGATGAGTTCGCGGTTACCGACATCGCCGATGCGATGATTCTCGGGCGCCTGTTCACAGCCCTCTTCGCGCGCGGCGTCGTCGTCGTCTCGACATCGAACGTCGAGCCATCGCAACTCTATCGCAACGGCCTCAATCGCTCGCTGTTTCTCCCCTTCATCGACCTGCTGCAAATGCACATGGACGTGGTCAAGCTCGAAGCGCGCACTGATTTCCGCCTGGAAAAGCTTGGCGGAGAGCCGATCTTTCACTGGCCGGCCGATTACAAGGCGCGGGTTGCGCTCGACGTCGCATTCGCCCGCCTCACCGGCAGCGCCAGGGCGACGCCTTCGTCAGTCGGCGTCAAGGGGCGGACCGTGCCCGTGCCGCGACAGGCGATGGGCGTCGCGCGATTCGATTTCGCCGATCTGTGCGAACAGCCGCTCGGCGCCAGCGACTATCTTGCGGTCGCGCGCGACTACCACACCGTCATTCTCGACACTGTCCCGGCCCTCACCTATGAGCGGCGCAACGAGGCGAAGCGCTTCATCACCCTGATCGACGTGTTCTATGAGCGGCACGTCAAGCTTCTGATGTCGAGCGATGTCGACATTGACGAGCTCTACGTCGCCGAACAGGGCCATGAAGCGTTCGAGTTCGCGCGAACCAAGTCGCGACTGATCGAAATGCAGGGCGAAGCCTATCTCGCTTTGCCCCACGGCGACATCGATTCGCAGGCGAGCGGCGCATCCACCGGCATCGTCGAGACCTGAGCCTCGCTCCCTTTGGGTCCTGCCGAAATCAGAACGCGGCGCAGGCGCGCTGCGTGACGATTCCTACGGATTGCTGCCTGAAGCGCTTCTTGTACGCTTCGGCGATCTCGTGAAGGCGTGGAGCGTCTCGCGCTTCATCAGCAAGCACGATCACGAGGACTTTGCTCGGCTCGCGCGCGATGCGGTTGCGGGCCTGGTCGCGATACTGTCCCCAACCGTCGAGGATGGTGAAGCCGTCGGGGAAGCGCGGCGTCGCCTCTTCGTCGATGAAGCGTCGAAACGCCGCTTCCGACACACCGATAGTATCGCCGATGTTGCGGCCGAAATAGATTTCTGCGCGGACCTTGGCGTCTCCTCCGACGGGACACGAAGGCGCGGGAACCGCAGCGCAGCCGGCCATTGCGAAAGCGAGGAGCGCGACAAGTCCCTGGCGCATGCATTGATCCGGCGGCTCGGCGCATGATGACGCGCCGACGAAAATGCGTCGAGCCCCTTTGCGAGAAAGCGTTCCGATCGCTAAGCTTTGCGCATGACGATGAACGCCGCGCCCGGCCGCGCCGCGCAATCACAACCCGAAGGCGCGCAGTCGCGACTTCTTGCGCTCGCCGAGGAGGAAATCCGCCGCATCGGCTTCCGGCGCATGCGCGTCGTTGCGGTCGCCGAGGCGGCCGGCATGACGCACGCCAATGTCTATCGCTATTTCCCCTCGCGGATCGCGCTCGCGGATGCGGTGACGGCGGCCTGGCTGAAGCCGATCGAAACCTCGCTGAGCGACGCCGCCACCGCTCCCGATCCTGCGATCGACAAGCTGGAGCGCATGATTCTGGCCCTGGCGCGCTCCTACCGCGATCGACTCGAGGGCGAGCCTGACCTCTTCGCCCTATTCTGCGACGCCATGGAGAAGGCGCGACCCGTGACGCGGAAGCATCGAGGACGCGTGCGCCAGCTCATCGAACGCGTCATCGACGAAGCGATGGGCGAAGGACTGTTCGAACCGGATGCTCGCGGCCGCGCCCTGGCCCTGCTGTTCGACGCCATGCATCGCTTCATCTATCCGCTCAACGTGCTCGCCGATCGCGACGCGCCGCGGGCGCGCTGGGACCGCCGTCTCGCCAATGTGCTCGATGCGGCGCTCGCGGCCGTTCGGGGCGGCGAGTCGCGAATCCAGGCGTAGGACGGACGGGCAAAGCGGGGGACGCGATGCAGATCAGGACATGGATCGGGGCCGCGGTGGTTGCAATCGCGTTGACGGCGGCGTCGCATGATTTTCGCGGAGCGCGGGCGCAGGAGATCCCGATCTTCGATGCGCACATGCACTACAATCAGGAGCCGACGCCCTATTACTCGCTCGAGCGCATCCAGGAGCTGTTCCGCGAGCACGGCGTCATCGGGGTGCTGGCGACGAGCCGCCCCAATATCGGCACCCATCAGCTGGTCGCCGGCGCAAAGCCGCCGCTGGTCGTGGTTCCGTTCCTGCGTCCCTACCGGGTGCGGGACGATATCGGTTCGTGGTTCGACGATCCGGCGACCCTCGCCCTGATCGAGGAGGAATGGGGCAAGCAGCGATGGCGGGGAATCGGCGAGTTTCACGTCTCCGGCGCAGGCGCTGAGCGGCCGACGGCCAAGCGCATCGTGACGCTGGCGCGCGAGCGCGGCCTGTTTCTCCACGCCCATTCCGATGATGTCGCCATAGAGAGCTTCTTCCGGCATGAGCCGGCGAGCCGGATCATCTGGGCTCATACGGGCTTTTCCCTGCCGGCGGCGCGGGTCGGCGAGATGTTGGAGAAGTATCCGAACCTGACCGGCGAACTGTCCTACCGGAGCGGGATCGTGAACGCGCAAGGCGACCTCACTTCGGAATGGCGCAAGCTGTTCCAGCGCCATCCCGACCGGTTCGTCCTCGGCTCCGACACCTGGATCAACGAGCGTTGGGCGTCCTACGGCCGGACCATGGCGCAGTATCGGGCTTGGCTGCGCCAGCTTCCCCCGCCGATCGCCGAAAGGATCGCGTGGAGGAACGCGGACGCGCTCTTCGCGGTCAATCTTGGGGAAGCCGCGGCGGCCGGGACGCGGAAGGGTGACTAGAGCGACAAGTTTCATTTTTTGTAATTTGATACGGATGTAAGAGACCCGGGCCTGAAAGGGGCGGGCAAGCCCTTCGAAGATTTGCAACCCATTGGGACGATAGCATAAACTGCCAAAACCCCTGCCATGGCCATTCTCCCGCGCTTTGACCTCCGCCTTGGCAGGCGCCCGAAGGTTCGCCTTGAGTTTCAACAAGAAGAGAGTCACAGGACCGCGAGCAGCGCTGGCGCCGCCGCCAGCCTACCAAGTGAAAACACAGGATCAGGGAAGACACATGGCGCGCAGCAAGATCGCCCTCATCGGCGCCGGCCAGATCGGCGGCACTCTCGCCCTCCTCGCGGGGCTGAAGGAGCTCGGCGACATCGTCCTGTTCGACATTATGGACGGCGTCCCGCAGGGGAAGGCGCTCGACATCGCCGAGGCGTCGCCCGTCGAGGGCTTCGACGCCGCTTACCGGGGCGCGAGCGACTACGCCGATATCAAGGGCGCCGACGTCATCATCGTGACTGCCGGCGTGCCCCGCAAACCCGGCATGAGCCGCGACGATCTCATCGGCATCAACCTCAAGGTCATGGAAGCCGTCGGCGCCGGCATCAAGCAGTACGCGCCGGACGCCTTCGTCATCTGCATCACCAATCCGCTCGATGCGATGGTGTGGGCCCTGCAGAAATTCTCAGGCGTGAAGCCCAACAAGATCGTCGGCATGGCCGGCGTCCTCGATTCGGCGCGCTTCCGCTATTTTCTCTCCGACGACTTCAAGGTCTCGGTGAAGGACGTCTCCGCCTTCGTGCTCGGCGGCCATGGCGACGACATGGTGCCGCTGGTGCGCTATTCGACCGTCGCCGGCATTCCGTTGCCTGATCTGGTGAAGATGGGCTGGACCACGCAGGCGAAGCTCGATGCGATCGTCGACCGCACGCGCAAGGGCGGCGGCGAGATCGTCGCATTGCTCAAGACCGGATCGGCCTTCTACGCGCCTGCCGCTTCCGCTATCGCGATGGCGGAAAGCTATCTCAAGGACCAGAAGCGCGTCCTGCCGTGCGCGGCGCAGCTCACGGGACAATACGGCGTCTCCGGCGGCCTGTTCATCGGCGTGCCGATCGTCATCGGCGCGTCAGGCGTCGAGAAGATCGTCGAGGTCGAACTGAACGCCGACGAAAAGGCCATGATGAGCAAATCGATCGCATCGGTCGAAGATCTCGTCGACGCC
>JBEVKO010000096.1:0-3674 GCA_040509705.1 Beijerinckiaceae bacterium | reverse complement strand
ATCATGATCGAAAGCCTTCTGCCGACATTGCGGCGATGACCGGCTTACTCGTCATCGCGCCTGGTCTGCTCGAACTGGCCGAACACCGCAGCGGCGTCGATGTTCTGCTCGCGCTTCGGCGTATCAGTTTCCGGCTGCGGGGCCTTCGCCGTGGTCTGTTCTGCGGGCAGGAGGCGCGCTCCGCTCTCCATCGGCGCCGGCTTTTCCTTGGCTGCCCGCGCGACCTCGAAGTCGAGATCGATCTGGGAGCAAAGTCCGAGCGTCACCGGATCCATCGGCTGCAGCTGGGCGGCGTTCCAGTGCGTCCGCTCGCGGATTTGCGCGATCGTGGACTTCGTCGTGCCGACGAGGCGCATGATCTGCGCGTCCTTCAGTTCCGGATGGTTGCGCACCAGCCAGAGAATGGCGTTCGGCCTGTCCTGGCGGCGCGACAGCGGCGTGTAGCGCGGACCTTTGCGACGGCCGGATTCGCTGGGAACCGCGACCTTCGGCGCCAGCACCCGGAGCCGGATTTCGGAGTCCTTTTCCGCCCGCGCGATTTCCTCGCGGGTCAACTGGCCGGTGCTGACCGGATCAAGGCCCTTGATGCCGGCGGCGACCTCTCCGTCGGCGATTCCCTTCACCTCGAGGGGGTGCAGGCCGCAAAAGGCGGCTATCTGCTCAAAGGTCAGGGCGGTGTTGTCGACCAGCCAGACGGCGGTGGCTTTGGGCATCAGGGGGGCAGTGCTCATGGGTTAGCTCCCGCAGCGCGGACGGTTCAGCCGTCCGAGCAAAATCTCTCATGGTCCGGCCGGCCTTTCGGCCGGCCATCCCTGTTCATCGGCGATGTTCCAGGAATGCCCGGGCCTATAAAGGATGCCGTACGAGGTGGCAACGATATTGGCGCCCCCGGGGGCAGGCTCCTCGCCTTGACGGGCTGCGGCGCGCCCGTCATGTCCGGCCCGATGGCTTCCCCACCCTCTGTTCTTGCCGCCATGCCCTTTCCGGACATCGATCCGGTTCTGGTTCAGATCGGTCCGTTCGCAATCCGCTGGTATGCGCTTGCCTATGTGGTCGGTCTCCTCGGCGGGTGGCTCTACGCGCGACGCCTCGCCGCAAACCCGGCTCTATGGGCGCCGGCGCAGCCCAGGCCCGACGCCGACCGGCTCGACGATCTGCTCGTCTGGTGTGCGCTCGGCGTCGTTCTCGGCGGCAGGTTTGGATACGTCCTCTTCTACAACTCCGCCGAATACTTCGCGAACCCGATGGAGATCCTCGCGGTCTGGCGCGGCGGCATGTCGTTTCACGGCGGAGTCTTCGGCTGCGCGCTGGCGATCGTCGCCTATTGCCGACGCAAGGGCTGGCCATTCCTGTCAACGCTCGACGTCGTCGCCGCTGTCGCCCCGATCGGGCTGTTCCTCGGACGTCTTGCCAATTTCATCAATGGCGAACTCTGGGGTAGGGCGGCCGAGATTCCGTGGGCGATCATATTTCCCCACGCCGGACCCGTTCCGCGCCATCCCAGCCAGATTTACGAAGCGCTGACCGAGGGCGTGCTGCTTTTCATCGTGCTTGCAATCCTCGTGCGTCGCGGCGGTTTGCGCCGGCCCGGACTCGTCGCGGGTGTTTTCGGCGTCGGCTATGGGCTGGCGCGCTCCTTCTGCGAACTGTTCCGCGAACCCGATGCGCAGCTTGGCTTTCTCTTCGGCGGCTGGGTCACCATGGGCATGCTGCTGTCGCTGCCGTTGCTGGCCCTTGGCCTCTGGCTGATCGCCCAGTCGCGCCGCACCGACCAGATGCCGCAATCCGCGACGTGACGCCGCTCCATCGACGCCTCATCGACATCATCCGGCGCGAAGGCCCCATCAGCGTCGAACGCTACATGGCGCTCTGCCTCGGCGACCCCGCGCACGGCTACTACATGACGCGCGATCCGTTCGGCGCGCGGGGCGACTTCATCACCTCGCCTGAAGTCTCGCAGATGTTCGGCGACCTGCTCGGCGTCGGGGCGGCTTACGCCTGGCGCGCAATGGGAGCGCCAGCGCGATTCCATTTTGTTGAACTGGGACCGGGACGAGGAACGCTGTCGAAAGATGCGCTGCGCGCGATGCGAGCCATGCCCGAGCTCATCGGCGCCGCCGAGGTCCATCTCGTCGAGACAAGCCCGATGCTGCGCGACATCCAGCGCGAAACGCTCGCCGATGCGCGCGCGCCCGTCTCCTGGCATGGGGACATCGCCTCCCTACCCGACGGTCCGGCCATCTTCGTCGCCAACGAATTCTTCGACGCGCTGCCGATCAGGCAGTTCGTGCGAACGGCGGAGGGTTGGCGCGAGCGACTAGTCGGGTCTAACCAGGACGACGAACTCTGCTTCGTATTGGCCGAAGCGACCTCGCCCGCGAACGACGCTGCGCCGATCGACGCACTGCGCGAAGAAGCGGACTTGTCGCGCGCGATCGTCACGGCTCTCGCATCGCGCCTCGCGGCGAAGGACGGCGGCGCAGCGCTCATCATCGACTACGGCCACGCGGCGCAAGGATCCAGCGATACGCTGCAGGCGATGCGCGCGCATGCTTTCGACTCTCCGCTGGCCAGTCCCGGCGAAGCTGATCTGACCGTTCATGTTGATTTTCCTGCGCTCATCCGCGATGCGGCCGCAGCGGGCGCGGCAACGCAGGGTCCGGTCACGCAAAGCGCATTTCTGCGCGCAATGGGAATCGCGACGCGCGCGCGGGCGCTCGGCATTCGCGCCACCGATGAGCAGAAGCGCGATCTCGCATCGGGCATGGCGCGCCTTGTCGATGAAAGCGCCCCGACAGCGATGGGCTTGTTGTTTAAGGTGATAGCCCTGCGCGCGCCGATGTTGCCTCCATTGCCCGGATTTGACGAGGTTTCACCATCGCCATGACTGACGCCGTGTTCATCGCCGCGCCCGACCTCTTGTCGATCGCGCATGTGCGCCACGCCTTCTTCACGCGCCAGGGCGGCGTCTCCGACGGCGTCTATGCGTCGTTGAATGGCGGCGTGGGCTCTCACGACGCGCGTGCGCGCGTCATGGAAAATCGCGCCCGCATGATGGCGGCGCTGGATCTTCCCGCCGACGCTTTCGTCAACGTGCATCAGGTGCATTCGCCCGATGTCGTTCTCGTTACAGAGAAGCAGGATGGCGATCGACCGAAGGCAGACGGAATGGCGACCGCCACCCCGGGCCTCGCGCTCTGCGTCGCCAGCGCCGATTGCGGGCCCTTCCTCTTCGCCGATCGCGAGCGGCGCGTCATCGGCACCTGTCATGCGGGGTGGAAGGGCGCTCTTACAGGCGTACTTGAGAATACTGTCGATGCCATGATCGAGCTCGGCGCGCGGCGTGATCTCATCATCGCCGTGCTCGGACCGTCGATTGCGGGAAAGAGCTACGAGGTCGGACCTGAGTTCATCCAGCGATTCCTCGACGCCGACGCGACGTTCGAGCGCTGCTTCGCGCCCTCGCAGCGCGCCGGCCACGCGTTGTTCGATCTTCCGTCCTTCTCCATCATGCGACTGGAGCGCGCCGGCGTCGCGGCGATCGATCTCGGTCTCGACACTTACGCGGACGCGGACCGCTTCTACAGCTACCGCCGCAGCGTTCATCGCGGCGAGGCGGACTACGGGCGGCTGATTTCAGCGATTGCGCTCAAGGGCGAGTGAACGGCGAGAAA
>JBEVKO010000095.1:0-6576 GCA_040509705.1 Beijerinckiaceae bacterium | reverse complement strand
GCGAGCGCAAACTCGTTTTCGCCCGTCGCCGGATCGAGATGCGTCGCCTGCATCGGCGGCAGTTCCGCCGACGGCGGCGGCTCGAACATCACTTCGACGCGCATGAGTTGCGCCGTAACGTTCTCGCGCAATCGCCCAATCAATCCATCGAACAACTCGAACGCTTCCGCCTTGTATTCGTTCAACGGATCGCGCTGCGCATAACCGCGCCAGCCGATCACCTGCCTGAGATGGTCGAGCGTCACCAGATGCTCGCGCCACAGATGATCGAGCATCTGCAGCAGCACCTGCTTCTCGACGTAATTCATGACGTCGGGCGTATTCGTCTCGATGCGCTCTTCGTAGGCCTTGTCGGCGGCCTTGCGGATGCGTTCCTTGATCTCCTCGTCGGCGATGCCTTCTTCGCGGGCCCACTCGTCGACCGGCAGATCAAGATTGAGCTGCAGCCGCACCTGTTCCTTCAGTCCATCGACATCCCACGCGTCCGGATAGGCGTTCGGTGGAATATGCCGCACAACGACATCGTCGACCGCACCGTGGCGCATGTCGTCGATGGTTTCGCGCACCGATTCCTGGGCCATGAAGTCGCGACGCTGCTCGAACACGACCTTGCGCTGGTCGTTCATGACGTTGTCATACTTCAGGATGTTCTTGCGCTGATCGTAGTTGCGCGCCTCGACCTTGCGCTGGGCGTTCTCGATCGCCTTGTTGATCCATGAATGGACGATCGCTTCGTCATCCTTCAGTCCGAGTGTAACCAGCATCTTCTCCATGCGTTCGCCGGCGAAGATCCGCATCAGGTCGTCCTGGCAGGAGAGCAGGAATTTCGAATGCCCGGGGTCGCCCTGACGGCCTGACCGACCGCGCAGCTGGTTGTCGATGCGGCGGCTTTCGTGACGCTCGGTGCCCAGCACGTAAAGGCCGCCTGCGGCGATGGCCTTCGCCTTCAGCTGCTCGACCTCGGCGGCTATCGCCGCAGTCTTGCGCTCACGTTCGGCGTCATCGGCTTCCGGGGCGATCTCCCGTTTGACCCGCATCTCGGGGTTGCCGCCGAGTTTGATGTCGGTGCCGCGGCCCGCCATGTTGGTGGCGATCGTCACCGCGCCGGGCACCCCGGCCTGCGCGATGATGAGCGCTTCCTGCTCATGGAAGCGCGCATTGAGCACGGAATGCGGCAACGGATCCTTGTTGCGGGAAACTTCGCTGAGATATTCGCCAAGCGCCTGGAGATACTCTTTCGCCTCGACATCGGCCGCCTTGTTCCCCTTGATCTCACTGGCGCGGGCGAGCGTGCGCTTGCCGAGATCGGCGACGAACTTGCGATCGCCGAGCAGCCCGGCGATGAGCTCCGACTTTTCGATCGACGCCGTGCCGACGAGGACCGGCTGGCCGCGCCGGCGACAGTCGGCGATCTGCGCGACGATGGCTCGGTACTTTTCATCGGCCGTGCGATAAACCTCGTCATCATCATCGATGCGCAGCACCGGCACGTTGGTCGGAATTTCGACGACGCTCAGGTTATAGATATCGGCGAACTCGTCGGCCTCCGTCGCCGCAGTGCCGGTCATTCCGGCGAGCTTTTTGTAGAGACGAAAATAGTTCTGGAAGGTGATCGAGGCCAGCGTCTGGTTCTCGGGCTGGACCTGCACATGCTCCTTCGCTTCGAGCGCCTGGTGAAGGCCTTCCGAATAGCGGCGGCCGGGCATCATGCGCCCGGTGAACTCGTCGATGATGATGATCTCGCCGTCCTTGACGATGTAATCCTTGTCGAGCGTGAACAGCGTGTGAGCGCGCAGCGCCTGGTTTATATGATGAACGAGCGTCGCGTTGGCCGCGTCATAGAGCGTGCCCTCCTTGAGGAGGCCCGCCTCCGTGAGGAGCTGCTCGATTTTCTCGTTGCCTTCCTCGGTCAGCGCTACCGTCCGCTGCTTTTCGTCGAGGTCGTAGTCGCCCTTGGTAAGCTTGGGCAGGAGGGCGTCGATGCTGTTGTAGAGGTCCGACCGATCGTCGACCGGGCCGGAAATGATGAGCGGCGTGCGCGCCTCGTCGATCAGGATCGAGTCGACCTCATCGACGATCGCGAAATTGTGACCTCGCTGCACCATCTGCGACATCTCGTACTTCATGTTGTCGCGCAGATAGTCGAAGCCGTACTCGTTGTTGGTGCCGTAGGTGATGTCGCAGGCGTAGGCGACGTGTCGTTCCTGGTCGTCAAGTCCGTGGACGATGACGCCGACGCTCATGCCGAGGAACTTGTAGATCGCACCCATCCATTCCGCGTCGCGCCTCGCCAGATAGTCGTTGACCGTGACCACATGCACGCCCTTGCCGGCGAGCGCGTTGAGATAGACCGGCAGCGTGGCGACCAGCGTCTTGCCCTCGCCGGTCCGCATTTCGGCGATCCCGCCCTCGTGCAGGACGATGCCGCCGATGAGCTGCACGTCGAAGTGACGCTGCCCCAGCGTCCGCTTGGCCGCTTCCCGCACCGTTGCGAAGGCCGGCTCGAGGATGTCGTTGAGGGTCTTGCCGTCCTCGAGATCCTTACGGAAGGCTACCGTGCGGGCGGCTAAGGCCTCGTTCGACAATGCCTCGAGCTCCGGCTCGAGCGCGTTGATGGCATCTACCCGGGGCCGATAGCCTTTAATTCTGCGGTCGTTGGAGGACCCAAATATCTTCTTCGCGAGAGCGCCGAACATCGTGTCGTGTGATCCTGCTGGAGAGCCGCGCCGGCCAGGCGTCGCGGCGGTCAAAAACTGTGGGAGCGCCTATAGACGTAATTACGGCGTTTGGCATCCGCCAGCCGCGCCGGGCTTTTCCGACCCCTTCGGGGAGTTCCGCGGCCGGGGTCTCTGTGGTTGCGCTTGCCAAAACCGATAGCTTCCGCCACTGCGGGCCGACCGTCCCCCACAGACGAACGGAACTTCCCATGATCCCCGTTTCCGCCAGAATCGCGCGCCGCGCCGCCCCTGCGCTCGCCGGGTTCACCCTCAGCTTCAGCCTCGCGCTGGCCCAGGCTCCAGCCCCCGCTCCCGCCCCGAACGCCGCCGTCGCCCGCGTCGACGGCGTCCCGATCACCGAGCAGGATCTCGCCATCGCGGCCGAGGATCTCGGCCAGCAGATGCCGCAACAGCTGACGCCCGATCAGCGCCGGGACTATCTGGTCAACTATCTGACGGATCTGAAGCTTGCGGCGAAGGCGGCGGCCGAGCAGAAGCTCGAAGATTCGCCCGACTACAAATCCCGCCTCGCCTATTTCCGCGAGAAGGTCCTGGTCGATGAGTATCTCGCCGTCGAAGCCAAGAAGGCGGTTTCCGAGGATGGGATGCGCAAGCTCTATGAAGAGACGACCAAGAACGCCGCTCCCGAAATGGAGGCGCGCGCCCGCCATATCCTCGTCGAGGACGAGGACGCGGCGAAGAAAATCCATGTGCGAGTCACGACCGGCAAGGAGGATTTCGCCACCGTCGCCAAGGAGGTCTCCAAGGATCCGGGGTCCGGTAAGGAGGGCGGAGATCTCGGCTATTTCACCAAGGATCGAATGGTGCCGGAATTCGCCGAGGAGGCTTTCAAGCTCGAGCCCAGCCAGATTTCGGCGCCGGTGAAGAGCCAGTTCGGCTGGCACGTCATCAAACTGGAAGACAAGCGCGTCAAACCTCTGCCGCCCTTCGAGCAGGTGCGCCCCCAGATCGAGCAATACATGACCCGCAAGGCTCACACCGACCTGATCCTCGCCCTGCGCGCCAAAGGCAAGGTGGAGCGGCTCGACAAGCCGGCCGACGCGCCGGCGCCTGGAGCGCCGCAGGCGACCCCCACAACTCCCCCGAAATAGCGCGCAACAGGACCAGCCATGGCCGGCAAGGATGTTCCCGTTTCACCTCTCGCGCCGAAGACCTTTCCGGATATTCCGGCGGTGCAGGGCGTGCGTTTTTCAACCGCGGAGGCGGGCATCCGCTACAAGGGCCGCACGGACGTCTTCTTCGCACTGATGGACAAGGGGACGCAGCTCGCCGGCGTCTATACGAAATCGAAATGCCCGTCGGCGCCGGTCGACTGGTGTCGCGCCGCGATGAAGCGCGGCAAGGCGCGGGCGCTCGTGGTCAACTCCGGCAATGCGAACGCATTTACGGGAAAGAGCGGCCGGGAATCGGTGAGGATGACGGCTGGGATCGCCGCGCGCGCCGCAGGCTGCAAACCGGGCGAAGTCTTCATTGCATCGACCGGCGTGATCGGCGAGCCGCTGGATGCGACCAAGTTCGAAGGCGTTCTGACTGAATGCGCGTCGCGCGCCGCCCACGGTCCCTGGCTGGATGCAGCCCGCGCCATCATGACGACCGACACATTTCCAAAGGTCGCAGCGCGGGTGGTGAAGATCGGCGACGCCGACGTCACGCTGGTCGGCATCGCCAAGGGCGCCGGCATGATCGCGCCGGACATGGCGACGATGCTGTCGTTCGTCTTCACCGACGCGGCGATCAAGGCGCCGGCGCTGCAGGCGATGCTGTCGTCCGGCGTCAAGGACAGCTTCAACTGCATCACGGTCGATGGCGACACCTCGACGTCCGATACGCTGATGCTCTTCGCCACCGGAGCAGCGGCGGCGCGCGGCGCGCCGAAGATCGACAAGGCGGCCGACCGGCGGCTGAATGATTTCAGGCGCGCGCTCGATGAGGTTCTGCTGGAGCTGGCGCAGCTCGTCGCGAGGGACGGGGAAGGCGCGCGCAAGTTCGTCGAGGTGCGGGTCAAGGGAGCGGCGAACGCGAAGTCGGCGCATCGCATCGCCATGTCGATCGCCAACTCGCCGTTGGTGAAAACCGCCATCGCCGGCGAGGACGCCAACTGGGGCCGCGTCGTGATGGCCGTTGGCAAGGCTGGCGAGCCCGCCGATCGCGATCGTCTGTCGATCTCGTTCGGCGATATCAGGGTTGCGCGCAAGGGACTGCGCGATCCGTCCTATGACGAGGCGGAGACATCGACCTACATGAAGAACGACCATGTGGTCGTGACGGCCGATATCGGGCTCGGCAAGGGCGCAGCGACGGTGTGGACCTGCGACCTGACCAAGGCCTACGTCGAAATCAACGGCGACTACCGCAGCTGACCTGCGGACGGGGCCCGTCATCGTTCCCAGAACACTTGCGCACGGCGCATGACCGGCCGGTCAGCGTTAACGTTTCATTACGCTTGCCGAAACATTTCAGCGGTCGGCTGAAGGAAAGCTTTAACCCTTTCTGACAGGGTGGCTCACAGGTGAAATCATGAAGCTCCTGCTGGTCGCCGCGGTAGCGCTGATCGACGCGGACAACCGCGTTCTCATCGCGCAGAGGCCGGCGGGAAAGTCGCTCGCAGGCCTCTGGGAGTTTCCAGGCGGCAAGGTCGAGGATGGCGAGCGGCCTGAAACCACGCTGATTCGCGAACTGAAGGAGGAACTCGGCATCGATGTGAAGGAAGCCTGTCTGGCGCCGCTGACATTCGCCAGCCACGCCTACCCCGATTTCCACCTCCTGATGCCGCTCTTCATCTGCAGACGCTGGGATGGGACGGTTCGAAGTCTCGAGGGACAGGAGCTGAAATGGGTCCGCGCCAACAAGCTGCGAGAGTTTCCGATGCCGCCAGCGGATGAGCCGCTCATTCCCCATCTGATCGCCGCGTTGTGAGAACGAAATCAGTGAAAGCCGGTAGCGTAGGAGTTGCGTATGAGTCCGACGAGCGCGAACAGGTTTCGCAAGGCCCTGGCTGAATCGATCGCCGCTACGGGGCGTCGCCCGCCCAAGCGCAGCATTGTTCCGGAGATGACGCTGGCGACGTCGGCCGTTTTCCTGGCGTGCATCGCTCTTGCGTTAGGCCATCCGCGCCAGACCGACGCGATTTTAATGCGCGTTGCGACGGCGCTGGTTCCGCCCCACCTCCAGGCGCCGGACATGGAAGCGACGGCATCCTTTCCCCCGGCTCGTTCAATCAGTTCTGACAAGCCGGAGGAGCCCGTCGCGCAAGGCGGCGGGCAGGGGGACGGGACGGCGCCCGCCATCGACATAGACGTGGGTGAACTGGCCTTGCGCGGCAGCCTGTGACGCCCCGCGTTTGAAAACGCCTACGCCGTAGCGTACGGACGACGACCCGATTCGATCGACCCTCAGTCCGGTCTCGATCGTTCCAGGAAATTCGAGGCTGTCGAAATAGTCGCAGGATGAACTGACGGTCAGTCCGACGATCGACGATTGTTGCGGCACGACAAGGCCCTGCTCCCAGAGCCAGCCGCTCACAGTCGTGTCGAAGTATGAGTAATAGACCGAGTTGTTGACGTGCCCGTACACGTCATTGTCGAGAAACCGCGTCGTGATCGTGCGAAACACGACATAGTCTTCGCGACTGCGCGGCTTGGGCTTTTTCACTAGCGCGCGCGTGTCCAGACCCGGGTTCACCACGCGATCTCATAGATGGCGCGCGCATCCGACTCCTGCAGGGGGCGGGGATTGTTGACGAGCAATCGCGTCTGCTTCATCGCGTCGGCCGCGAGCATCGGCAGCGCACTCTTCGGAATTTTCACGTCGCGCAGACGCTGCTCGAGGCCGAGATCAG
>JBEVKO010000094.1:0-4837 GCA_040509705.1 Beijerinckiaceae bacterium | reverse complement strand
AATTGTTAGCGAATTTCCCGTGTCACATGCAGACTGCGCCCAGTCGCCGTGGAACGAGCTCGCCTGCGCGATCGCGAAATTCTATCGCAGCCCCGGACCGCATCGCGCCGCCGGAAGCGCCTTGCTTCTGGCTGCCGCCGATGCACTCGCCTTGCGCGGGGCCGCCGACCTCGCACGCGCTCGGGGCGCAGCGCTCGCCGTGCGCCGCTTTCTGCCTCGATGCGTCCAAGCCACCGGGAAAGGCCCGGCCGCGCGGATTGCGCATTGCTTCGCCGCCGTCGAGCCCTCCGCGGACTGGCTGCAGAACAGCGCCTATGACGACGCAAGCATGGGCTCGGGATGGCTCGACAATTACGGTTATATCGAACTATTGGGACCTCAGCGCGTGTTTGATAGCCAAACTCACCGCGTCGGATTCCTTCTGATCGGTCCGCACCGGCATTATCGCGACCACATCCATCCGGCCGAGGAAAACTATCATATCATCTCCGGTTCGGCGGAATGGTGGACCGAGGCGACAGGCTGGAGGGTTCAGGCGCCATGCGCGGCCATTCATCACGCTCCGGGCGTGCGCCACGCCACGCGGACCCGTGACGAACCGCTGCTCGCGCTCTATTGTTGGGGCGGCGACATCGCGCCGGCGGCCAGGCTGACGTCCGTCGCGGGGAGATCAACGACCGATCATGGCTGACATTTTCAAGGATCTCCGCAAGCGCGAATATCTTAACGCCGACGGCGCCGACAGACCGCTCAAGAGCCCGCTTCCCCCATCGGCGCTGAAGGCAGCGCGCCAGTATCGAAAGCAGCGGCTGGTTGACAAGGTCGTCGAGCATGATTGCGCGGCGATCCTGCTCTATGATCCGGTCAACATCCGCTACGCGACTGACGTTTCCAACATGCAATTGTGGATGACGCACAACGCGTCGCACTATGCGCTTGTCTGCGCCGACGGCCACGCGATCGCTTTCGAATATGGAAAGTCCGAGCACCTCGCGCGTGGGTTTGAAACTGTGAACGAGGTGCGCACGGCCAAGAGCTGGTTCTATTTCTCATCGGGTGATCGCATCGTCGAGCGCGTCGAAGCCTGGGCGGACGAGATCGTCGATATCTTGCGCGTGCACGCGGGCGGCGCCATGCGTCTCGCCGTCGACAAAATGGAGCCGCTCGGCGTTGACGCCTTGCGCAAACGCGGCGTCACGCTGGTGGAAGGCCAAGAGCTCACCGAGCATGCGCGCAAGGTGAAGTCCCCGCACGAGCTCGAACTGATGAAATGGACGATCCGGGTCTGCGAGGCCGGGATGGCGCGGATGTACGAGCATTCGCTTCCCGGAAAGACGGAGCAGGAGATCTGGGCAGAGCTACATTACGAGAATATCCGCTCGGGTGGCGAATGGATCGAAACGCGTCTCCTGGCCGCCGGCCCACGCACAAATCCATGGTTTCAGGAATGCTCGGACCATGTTTGCGAGCTCGGAGACATCCTCTCCTTCGATACGGACATGATCGGGCCGTACGGCTATTGCGCCGACCTGTCGCGATCTTGGACCATCGGACATACGAAAATGAGTAATAAGCAACAGGAGCTTTACGCCGTCGCGCTCGAGCAGATCAACCATAACCTCGCCATCGTCGCGCCTGGCATGGACTTTGTCGAATTCAATGAGAAGTCATGGCGCATTCCCGAGCGCTTTCAATCCCGCCGCTATTCCTGCGCGCTGCACGGCGTCGGCATGGCGGACGAATGGCCGTCGCTGCCGACGCATGTGGATTTTTCGCGCGCCTGCTCTGGGCGCTTCGAAGAGAATATGTGCATCTGCATTGAGAGCCTGATCGGCGAAGAAGGCGGGCGCGAGTGCGTCAAGCTTGAGACACAGGTCGTCCTGACGGATAAAGGGGCGGTCCGGCTCGACAGCTTTCCGTGGGAAACCGTGTAGCGCGCAATTCAACGGGGACGTCGAAGACAATCGATATGAAACGCACCGAGGACGTGCCGCCGATCCATGTGACGTTTCTCAGGCGGCCGGACGTCGAAGATCTTCAACTGACCGACCATGAGATAATCGATCCGGTCGATCGCAGTCTTGTCGAGCAAGGGCTT
The DNA here is from genome assembly GCA_040509705.1 of Beijerinckiaceae bacterium. Taxonomy (GTDB): domain Bacteria; phylum Pseudomonadota; class Alphaproteobacteria; order Rhizobiales; family Beijerinckiaceae; genus Terrirubrum. The sequence goes on along the minus strand of JBEVKO010000094.1, from coordinate 2,739 downwards.
GGCCCGGTCGCGATCGAGCCGCGTGTCCACCTGACTCTAGATCCGGCCGTTCCTGGACATTTCAACGTTCTGCTCGGCGCAATCGTTGCAGATATCCGGCGGGCGTCGCGACCCTTCGTTCTCGGATATCGCCCTCGGCTCCGCCATGCCTGAAGAAGCTTCGCCCCTTGGCCTCGCCAAACCCTTCGCTTAGCCTGAACGTCGATAGCAGGACCCCCGCATCCATGCCGCGCCCTAGGGAAGAAAGACAATGACGACAGAACGAGGCGCTCATGAGCGGCGGGCACGACGTCGCGCTGAAGCGGCCACGACGATTCCGCAAACTCCTTGGGCACGATGGCGCAACCCGCTGCCGCCGCTCGCCCCACTCGACGATGGCGAGCTGGACCGCATTGAAAGCGTCGCCTTCCGCGTCCTGGAGGACCTCGGCCTCGAATTCATGAGTAACGATGCGCTGGACATTCTCTCCAGGCATGGCGCGAAGGTTGTGGATCGCGCAACAGGGCTTGTGCGCATGGACCGCGGTCTGGTTGCGGAATATGTGGCGAAAGCTCCCGCGCAGTTCACTCTCCATGCGCGCAACCCCGACAGGAACCTCACCATCGGCGGCGACTGGATCAATATTCACACGGTCGGGGGCGCGCCGAACATTTCTGACCTGGACAATGGCCGGCGAGCGGGGACATTCGCAGATCAGTGCAATCTGATGCGGTTGCAGCAGAGCCTCAACTGCGTTCACTTCGCCGGCGGCACACAGGTGGAGGCGCAGGATCTTCCGGTGCCGACGCGCCATCTCGACATGCATCGCGCGCAAGTTACGATTTCGGATCGCGTTTTCGGAGCGCGCGGCATAGGCCGGTCGCGCGTCAAGGACGCCATCAGGATCGCGGCGATCGCGCGCGGCGTGTCGCATGAGGACATTGTCCGCCAGCCCAGCACCTACACGATCACCAACACCAACTCTCCGCGGCGCGTCGACAAGGAGTTGCTTGGCGGATTGATGGAGCTCGCCGAAAACGGGCAGGCCGTGTGCGTGACGCCTTTCACGCTTGCCGGCGCGATGGCTCCAATCACGCTCGCGGGAGCGCTCGCGCAGCAGCACGCCGAAGCCCTCGGCGTCATCGCCTTTACGCAAATGGTTAGGCCGGGCGCTCCAGTCGTGTATGGCGGCTTTACATCGAATGTCGACATGCGGAGCGGAGCTCCGGCGTTCGGTACGCCGGAGTACGTGCGCGCGACGATCATCGGAGGGCAATTGGCGAGGCGCCGCAAGCTCCCCTATCGCGCGAGCAACGTGAACGCCTCGAACACGGTCGACGCGCAGGCGACCTATGAAAGCGCGATGTCGATATGGGCTTGCGTCATGTCGCATACGAACATGATGCACCACGGCACCGGCTGGCTGGAGGGCGGGCTGGTAGCGAGCATGGAAAAGGCGATCATCGACGCGGAAATGCTGCAGACCATGCGCGCCTGGCTCGCGCCGCTCGATGTGGGCGACGAGGCGCTGGCGTTCGAGGCGATTCGCGACATTGCGCCTGGCGGGCATTTTTTCGGATCAAGCCATACATTGCAGCGTTTCGAGCATGCGTTCCACCGCCCCTTGGTCTCGGACGTGCGCAACTACGAAAACTGGCTCGAGGCCGGAGCGCCCGACGCGACCCGTCGCGCCAATGGCGTCTGGAAAAAGCTTCTGCAGAATTTCGAGCCGCCGCCGATCGACGCCGCGAAGCTCGAGGCGATCGACGCCTATATCGCAGTCCGGCGTGAGGATATTGAAGCGAAAGGATTGAACTAGGCCTACGATCGCATGCGCGCGCCGGGGGGATCGACCGGCGCTTCCTTGAGAATGCGCGCGGTTCTGCGTTCGCCGAGAATTTCGATGTCGAAACCATCGCTCAAATCGGCCAGCCCCCTGTCGACATAGCCGAGCGCAAGTGAGCGGCCGATCGTGTGGCCGTAACCGCCGGACGTCACCCCGCCGACGACCGCGTCGCGACGCCAGATCGGCTCGTCGCCCATGGCGTCGGCGTCGGCTGAGTCGACTTCGAACAGTCGCAGGCGATGCGCGCCGTTCGCCTTTTCCGACATGATAGCGTCGCGGCCGATGAAGGCGCCCTTGTCCGGGCGCACGAACCGATCCAGTCCCGCTTCCGCCGCCGTATAGATGGGGCGATATTCCCTGGCCCACGAGCCGAAACCCTTTTCGAGCCGCAAGGAGTTAAGCGCCTGCGCGCCGAAATGCCGAAGTCCGAGCGCATCGCCGGCGTCGCGCAGGACGTCGTACAGAGTTCTTTGCTGTTCAGGCGCGGTCCAGATCTCGTATCCAAGCTCGCCGGTGAAGCTCACCCGCGCGACAAGCGCCTGGACTGGGCCGATGGTCAGTGGTCGAATCGAGAGGAAGGGAAAGCTGTCGTTCGACACGTCCGCGCGGGCGACGCGCGACAACAGCTCGCGGGCCCGCGGCCCCGCGATCGCCAGGCCGCATTGGGTCTGTAGGAGCGATGAAACTGCGACGTCCAGCGCGTCGCGCTGCTTTTCGAACCAGCGCAGATAGTGCAGCTCCGCAATGCTCGAGCCGACGAGGAAAAACCTGTCGTCGGCGAGTCGCCCGATTGTGAGGTCGCCGATCAGGCTGCCTCGGTCGTTCAACATGGGCGCAAGCGTCATGCGGCCTTCCAGCGGAAGCCGATTGGCGGCGGTGCGATCAAGAAGAGCCGCAGCGTCCGGCCCCTCGAC
>JBEVKO010000093.1:0-11269 GCA_040509705.1 Beijerinckiaceae bacterium | reverse complement strand
GAAGATGAGACGCACGTCGGTGATCGAGGTGTAGCGCCAGAAGGTCGATGAGAGTCCGACGATCTGATAGACAATGGCGCAGCTGACCGCGAACACCATGCCCCAGAACATGATCTGCCCGGAATTTGCCCATACGTCCTCGAAGCCGAGCCGCGCGACGAAGGACACGAGGAAAGCAATCCACGACAAGAGGAAGTCGTGAAGCGCGGTCAGCGCAGAGTAGTTTTTGAACCGCTGGATCATGAAAAGTGGATCGCCCGTCTCCTCGATCGCGCAAGGTCGCGCTGCGTAAAGTCTCGGTATCCGTAGAGTGCGCCGGCGCCGAATGGCGCAGGACGAGCCAGTCGTCGGCCCCCCTTAGTGGAAAACTTTCTGATAGGCCAGAAGCACGGCCGACGTGACCGCCTCGGTCGTGAATCCGTCAAGAATCCTGCGACGCGCCGATTTGCCCATCTTTGCGACCAACTGCCGGTTAGCGCACATGCGACCCATTGCAAGTGCAAGAAGGTCCGGCCGTCCCGGCGGAACGAGCAGCCCCTCGACGCCGTCGCGGATCAATTCCCGGCACCCCGGAGTGTCAGTTGCGATCGCCGGCCGCCCCGATGAGGCCGCTTCCAGAAGCGCCCTGGGCAATCCCTCGCCGGCGTGAGAGGGCTGAATGCAGACATGATGGCTGGCCCACACCTCGCGCACGTCTTCCACTCGCTTGCGCCAAGTCACGCCTTCTCCACTATCCAATTGGACAAGCTCAGCTTCTGACAGCGACGCGGGGTTGTGGGGGTCGGGGAGGCCGAACAGAGACAATTCGACGTCGTGGCCCGCGCGGCGGGCGAGCCGCAAAGCCTCGACTGCATCTCCGACGCCTTTGAATCGAAGCATGCGGCCGACGAAGGCGATCTTGAGCGCGGCGCCTCCCGGCATGGACTGCTCGGGCCAGGCGTCGGGATCAACGCCCGCGCCGCCCAGATAGGAGATGTTCGAGCCCTGCGGGTCGAGGCCCATAAAGACAGGATCCTCGCGGTTTTCGAACAGGAACCAGACCTTCCGCGAAGCCACGCGTGGCGCCATCAGGCGGAGGAGGGAGCGGACGACCCGGCTCCCCAAACCCGAGTCGCTGGCGAGCAACCCTTGGCCGGTAAGGGCGAAAACGGCGGCGCCGACCTGCCCGGCCAGCGTGAGGGCGAATCCCACGAGGAGCGGCCGTATCGCAATGAAGTGGGCGATATCGATGGCGTGGTCGGAAAGCATCCGCCGGATCTCGGCGGCCTCCCTCAGGGCGGCGAGCGGCGAAAAGCTGGTCCGACTGCCGTTGAGCGGGATGACGTGACAGCCCGCCTTTTCGAGCGCCTCTCGGGCCTCGCCGCAACGGCAGGCGACATGGGCCTTGTAGCCCGATCGTATGGCGGCTTCCGCCATCGGCAGGAAATGGGACCGGAAGAACCAGTCCTCCGTCACAACGAAGAGCAGGCGGCGCGGCGCCCTCGATTGATCGAGCATCTCCGCGTCGTGCCGCAGGAGCGGCGGCTGCGCAAGACGGCCGTGGACGCGCCGATCGGGCGCCCGCAGATAGGACCGCACGAGCCACGCCATGTTGCGAACGCGCCACTGTCTTCATACTCGAGCGAGACCAGCAACGTTGAGGGAGCGCGCCGATGCCTTCGCCCCCTTGCATAACAGATTGAATTCACTGCACACGCAGCAAGCAGACGCGCGAACGGACAATATTCGATGGGATTTTAAGAAAGCGCAGCGCCGCAGCGCTTTCTCAAGCGGATGAAGTTTCAGCCGCCGCCAGCGGCTCGCGTGGGCGCGCTTCAGCCCGTGCACAGAAGGCTTCGATCGCGCACAACGTCGGTTGATCGGCCAGAAGCGGCGCATGACCCTCATTTGCAACTTCGACCGCTGCGCAATTTGGATGCCGCATTGTCATTTCGGCCACAGTCGCCGCCGAGAGAAGATCCGAGTTGGCGCCCCGAAGGACGAGAACGGGAAAGTCGCGGAGACCCATGAACAGCGGCCAAAGATCCGGTAGCGGCTTTTCAAGATCAATAAGCGCAAGGCCCTTCATCAGACTGAGGTCATACCGGGGAGCGAGCTTCCCATTCTTTTCCGCGAACGTTCGACGCGCGTTGCGAAGCCATTCCGCTTGCGAAAATCCGACGAACTGGCCACCGGTGATTTTCTGCAGGATTTCCGCCGCCTCATCATAGGTGCGTGGAGGCGGAAGCTTCCCGACATACGAACGAATTCTCTTGAGCCCTTCGATTTCAACGACGGCGCCGATATCGTTGAGCACGGCGCCGCGGAGCAGCGCGGGGCGCATCACTGCGAGCGCATAGATGATGAGGCCGCCGCGCGAGGTTCCGACGAAAATCGCTTCATGCACGCCGACTGCGGTCAGAAAATCGAGCGCGTCCTGCGCTTCGACGCGCGGATCATACTTCTTCCAGTCGGAATCATACCCGCTCTCGCCGCGACCGCGATAGTCGAGCGCAATCACGCGGCGAGGCGTCTCATGGTGTTGCGACAGGAAGCTCGCGAGTTCGTGGAAATCGGCGCTGTTGCGCGTCAGTCCCGGAAGGCAGACGACGGGCGTGAAGTCCGGGCGGGGAGGGCGATAGTCGCGGCCAAACAGAGACAGCCCATCCGAAGCCGTGACATACAGCCTCTCGAAACCGGCTTCATCGTTCATCGCGAGGAGACGGCGGCGGGTCGAACGGCGGGCGGAGCCTTGTCGATGTCGGCGACGCTCCGCCGCGCGCCGCGCGTCATATCGGTTTCCATGAGAAACGGCGCGCCAGGCGACAGGAGGCCGCGATAGACCTGAAGGTTTTCCATGATGCGTTGAACATAGTTGCGCGTCTCGTTGAACGGAATCCGCTCGATCCAGTCAACCGGATCGATGCCCGGCTCGCGCGGATCGCCGTAGGCTGCGATCCATTTTTTCACATTGTGAGAGCCGGCGTTGTAGGCCGCAAAGACGAGAATATAGGAGCCGCGCCATTCCTCGAGCAGATCCGACAAATGGGCTGCGCCGATCTGCGCGTTGTAGGACGCGTCTTCCGTCAGTTTGCCGAAGTCGTAGGGCGTCTTGTAGCGATTGGCCGTGATGCGCGCCGTTCCTGGCATGAGCTGCATCAGGCCGCGGGCTCCGGCATGCGAGATCGCCTTCGGATTGAACGCGCTTTCCTGTCGCGCGATCGAATGGACGATCGCCGGTTCCGATAGCGAGGCGAGCGGCTGATAGGTTGGGATGGCGAAGGTCGGGAAGGCGTGGCGGTCGAGGGAGACGCCGCGCTGCATCGCCAGCTTGCCAAGGACGAGAAGAGTTCGCGCGTCGCGGCGCGCCTGAAGCATTTCCCCAAGCGCATCGAGCTGCGCCTGAGAGCCTGAACGCTGCGCCATGTCGACGATCATGCTCATGGCCATTTCGCGCTCGTTCAGCGCAAACAGCAGGTCGATGGCGCGCAGCGCAGGATCATCCTTCATCGCGGAAGGATCGGGGGGCGTCGCCAGGGAATCGAGCAGGCCCGAGTCGGCGCTGGGCAGCTTGGCGCGTGCAAGTTGCCCGTAGAAGAAGCCGCCGTGATCGGCCGCGCTCTTGTAGAATTGTTCGGCGGCCGTGGAGTCGCCAGCCGCGTCCGCGGCGCGTCCCTGCCAGTACGCGACGCGAGACGTCGACATCGGCAGCTTCGCCGCTTCGGCCGCCTTGTTGAAATGCTCCAGCGCAAGCTTTGCGTCTTTCAGGAAACGCAGGGCGATCCAGCCCGCGTGAAATTCGGCTTCGACGCGCATCGCGTCGGTCTCGGCGCCATGCTCGGCCGCGGCCTTGTAGGCGAGCTTCGCATCGCCCGCGTCGAGCAGCTTGCGCGCGATTGCGCGGCGCTCGGCCCACCATTCGTCGCCGTCGACCAGCACATCAGGATCGCGGGGCGCGCCTTCGAGCGCCTTGACCGCCTCGACCGCTTGATCTGCTTTCCTGAAGAATTGCGCGCGCGCGAAGGCGTAGGAAGCGTCGGCGCGCAGCGTTTTCGGCACGGCTTCGATCAGCGCTTTCGCGTTCGCGGATTTTTTCTCGACCGCCTGGCGCGCCTTGATCAGCGAGGCGTAGTCGGCGCCTGCGCGCTGGGCCGAGCGCATGGCGCGCACAGTCTCGTCGCGGAATATGAATCGCTCCATGCGTGCGCGATGATCCTCGCGCCGCAGGCCGTCGGCGAACTCTTCCGCGAGCCTTGCTTCCGTCTCATCTGAGAAATTGTCTTCGCGCCACACGGTTCGGATCAGACGGAACGCTTCATCGCGGCGCTTGTCGGCGAGCAGCGCTCGCGCCAGCGCGATGCGGCCCGTGACGGTCGAGGGCGGCCGATCGTCGAAATAGGCGCGCACCTCGGCCGGCGACTTCTGCTCGCTGACGATCGCCTCCTCGGCTCGCCGCTGCAGAAGCGCATGCGTGGGCCAGTCCGGGTTCCGCTGCATGAAGGCGGAGATCCGCGCGTAGGAGATATTCCGCAGACCGCTCCGCACCAAAGCCCACTCGCCGAAAATTTTCGCGGCGGGATCCGACATCCGCTTGATCGTCGCATCCGCTGCGGCGACGTCGCCCTTGCGCATCTGGCCGATGACTTCGCGCACGGCGTCGACATCAGCGGCGGAGAACGGCGTCAGTTTGGGCGGATTGGCTCCTGCCAGCTCAGGCGAGGGCAGGGCAGGTCCGATGGAAGCGGGGGACTCAGGAGGCGGTGGGAGAGCCTGCAGGTCCACCAGGGGTGGGGGCGGTTCGGGCAGAATCGGAGCGTAGGCAAGCTGGGGTGGCGCAAGCGGCTGCGGCTCGGCGCCAGCCGGCGGCGGCTCCGGGCGGCCCGAGGACTTGAGCTGGAAGGGAGGCGGAATAGGCGCCGGCGGCGCAATCGGCTCGGAACGATTCGCGAGCTCCAGCACCTGGAGCGACTCGCTCGATGCGGCGTCCGGCAATTTCGCCAGGGGCGCGCCGATGCGGTGGTCGATGACGTTGCGTGCGCCGAAGCCAATTCCAAACGCGGCGAGAACGAACGTCGAGACCAGGATTGGACGCGCCATCAGATACTCCGGCTGCGCGCAACCAAGCGCGACCGTATGGTCGCCCCCCAAGGTTGGCGAATGGTTAAGGCCGGCCCCACTGCGGCGTGAATGGGTGTCGCCAATAAATTCGTCTTTTTTTGGGGCCGGGCAGGGTCTATGTCTCCCGGAAGGGACAAAGAACGGCCCGGACGGCCGGTCGGGAGAGCGTCATGGGCTTCGGAAAGCAGTTTCGTGGGTCGATGACGGCGTTGGTGACGCCCTTCAGGGACGGCAAGCTCCACGAGGAAGCGTTCCGGGCGCTGGTGAACTGGCAAATCGACCACGGCACCCGCGCCCTGGTCCCGGTCGGCACGACCGGCGAAAGCCCGACGCTGAGCCATGGCGAGCACAAGAAGGTCGTCGAGTGGTGCGTCGAAGAGGCGAGGGGGCGGGCTCCCGTCATCGCCGGCGCGGGGTCCAACAACACCGCCGAGGCGATCGAACTCTCGGTCCATGCGGAGAAGGCCGGCGCGGACGCCGTGCTGGTCGTGACGCCCTACTACAACAAGCCGACGCAGGAAGGCATGTACCGCCATTTCAAGGCGATCAACGACGCAGTCGGCATCCCGATCTTCATCTACAACATTCCACCGCGCTCAGTGGTCGACATGTCGGTCGAGACCATGACGCGATTGTTCTCGTTGAAGAACATCGTCGGCGTGAAGGATGCGACGGGCAATGTCGGCCGCGTCTCGCAGCAGCGCGCCGCGATGGGCGCCGAGTTCATCCAGCTTTCGGGGGAGGACATGACGGCGCTGGCGTTCAACGCCGCGGGCGGCGTCGGCTGCATTTCAGTGGTCGCGAATGTTGCGCCGAAGCTCTGCTCCGACATGCAGGACGCAACGCTGCGCGGCGACTACGCCGAAGCGCTCAAGGTGCAGGATCGGCTGATCCCTTTGCATGACGCGATCTTCAAGGAGCCCGGCCTCGCAGGCGCAAAGCACGGCCTTTCCATCCTCGGTCGCGTCGCCGAGGAGGTGCGCCTTCCGCTGATGCCGGTTACTCCGCCGACCGGCGCCATGATCCGGCAGGCGATGGTGCATGCCGGCCTGATCAACGCGTGATGTGAACGCGGATGTACGAGCAGGCGCAGTTCAAGATCGAGGATCGCGACAAGCTTTTCGGCGTCGTTCGCGCGAACCCGCTCGGCCTGCTGATCACGGCCGGCGCGGGAGGCCTGATGGCGAACGCCATTCCATTCATCCTCAAGCAGCGCGGCGAGGATGCGCCGCTGCTCGAAGCTCATCTCGCGCGGGCGAATCCGCAATGGAAGGAGATTGCCGCCGGCGCCGATGCGCTCGTCGTGTTCCAGGGGGTCGAGCAATATGTGACGCCCTCCTGGTATCCGACGAAGCAGGAGCACGGAAAGGTCGTGCCGACCTGGAACTATGTGATCGTTCAGGCGCGCGGACCGGCACGGACGATCGAGGATGGGCAGTGGTTGCGCGCTCATGTCGCGGAACTGTCGGATCGCCACGAAGCCGATCGACAGGCGCCGTGGTCGGTGGACGACGCGCCGGACGGCTTCATCGCCGCGCTTTCGCGCGGCATCGTCGGCGTCGTGATGGAGGCGCGTCAGCTCGACGGCAAATTCAAGCTCAGTCAGAACCGGGGCGAAGCGGACAGGCGCGGAGTTGCGGAAGGTCTGGCGCAGACCGAAGATTCCACCGCGCAGGCGATGGCGGCGCTGGTGCGCGCGCATGGCGGATTGCCACCGACATGAGCAAGGATGCGACGCGACAGCGCGTCGCCGCGGACAATCGCAAGGCGCGCTACAACTACGAGATTCTGGATACGTTCGAGGCCGGTATTCAATTGACCGGCACCGAGGTTAAATCGCTGCGCGGGGGCAAGGCCAGCATTCTTGAGAGCTACGCCGGGCCGCAGGGAGCAGATCTCTATCTCTTCAACGCGAACATTCCGGAATATCTCGAAGCCAACCGCTGGAATCATACGCCGAAGCGCGCGCGACGCCTGCTCCTCCATCGTCGTCAAATCGACAAACTCATTGCGTCGGTTCAGCGCGAGGGTCTCACGCTCATTCCGCTGAAGATTTACTTCAACGAGAAGGGGCGCGCGAAGCTCGATCTGGCGCTGGCGCGCGGCAAGAAGCTCCATGACAAGCGCGAGACGGAGAAGAAGCGCGACTGGCAGCGCGACAAGGCGCGACTGATGCGGGAGAAGGGGTGATGTCTCAACAACCCGATTTGCACGATGTCGACTGGTCGAAGATCCCTGCGCCCGAGGACGACGGCGCGGCCGATCATCTCGAAGAGATGACGGTCCCCGACGTCAGCCTTCCGGCGACGGACGGCTCGCAGGTGTCGCTGGCGAAGCTCGAAGGGCGCACGGTCGTCTACGCCTATCCGCGGACCGGCCAGCCGGGAAAGATCGGCCTGGTCGATGACTGGGACTCAATCCCGGGGGCGCGCGGCTGCACGCCGCAGAGTTGCTCTTTTCGAGATCACGCGGCCGAGATCGAGACGCTCGGCGTCGCGCATCTATTCGGCCTTTCGACCCAGGACACCTCCTATCAGCGCGAAGCCGTTGATCGTCTGCATCTTCCTTTTCCGCTCCTCTCGGATGAAAAGCTGTCGCTTGCAAAGGCCCTCAGGCTTCCGATATTCGACGTCGCCGGCCAGACGCTGATCAAGCGACTGGCTCTTGTCATCGACGATGGCGTCATCACGAAGGTGTTTTATCCGGTGTTTCCACCGGACCGGAATGCGGCCGACGTCGTCGCATGGCTCGCGAGCAACGCCGATTTCGAGGTGGATTAGAAGGCATTGGGATCCTCTACTCGGCCTTGATGCCCGCCTCGGTGATGACTGCGCCCCACTTCGCAATTTCGGACCTGATAAGGTCGCCATAGGCTTGCGGGGTTCCGCCGACGACAACGAAGCCCTGGTCCTCGAGCTTCTTCTTGATGTCTTGCTTGTGCAGCGCTTTCGCCGCGAGGTCGTTGAGCTTCGCAACGATGTCGGGTGGAGTGCCCGCAGGCGCGGAGATGCCGTTCCAGGATACGGCGGCGAACCCCGGATAGCCGCTCTCGGCGATGGTCGGCGTTCCGGCGTAGAGCGGATTGCGCTCGGGGCTTGCGACTCCGAGAACGCGCAGCGACCCCGCCTGCACATGCGGGAAGGCGACGTCCTGGCGACGTCCTGGTTGATGAACATCGCCGCGATCTGCCCGCCGATGAGATCGTTCAGCGCCGGCGCGCCGCCGCGATAGGGGACGTGCTCGATTTTTAGGGCGGCTTTCTGCTTGAGCAATTCCATCGCCAGATGGCCTGACGATCCGGTCCCGGAACTTCCATAGTTGTACTTGCCCGGACTGGCTTTCACGAGCGCGACGAATTCCGCGAGCGTTTTCGCCGGCAGCTGCGCATTCACGACGAGCACGTTCGGTCCGCTCGTCATCTGGATGACATGCGCAAAATCGCGCGTTGAATCATACGGCATCTTCGGATTGAGGCCGTGATTGATCGCGTTCGAGCCGATGCCGGAGATGAGGAACGTGTAGCCGTCCGGCGCCGCGCGCCCGACTGCGTTGGAGCCGACATTGCCGTTCGCGCCGGCGCGATTTTCCGTGATGATGTTATGTCCCAGCGCGCCGCCGACTTCCTGCGCCACCATGCGCGCAACGATGTCCGTCGTTCCGCCCGCGGGGAAGGGGACGACGAACGTGATTGGCCGGCTCGGCCAGGTCTGCGCCTGCGCAGCAGAGGCGCAGCACGCGACGCACATTGCAATGATCGCCTTGTAGAAATGTCTCGCGCGATTCTCTGTCGAATAGACGATGGGCATACGTCCGCTCCCCACTTGATTGGCCGCGGCTGCGACGGGCCATTCTAGCTGGACGAATGATCCGCAATATTCGTTGGGCGAAGAGGCGGACAGATCGCGAAGTCTGTTGGGGCGCCTGGGCGAATTTTAGAAATGGAAACGCCCGGCGTGCGCCGGGCGTTGAATAGCGCCGCTGCTGGTTAGGCCGTCGCCTTCTTGAAGCTCGCCGCGGCCTTGTCCCAATTCACGACATTCCACCACGCCTTCACATAGTCGGCGCGGCGATACTGGTGTTTGAGGTAGTAGGCGTGCTCCCAGACATCGATGCCGATAACTGCGCCCTTCGCCTGCATCTCCATATGGGGCGTGTCCTGATAGGGCGTGTTGTACACGGCAAGCTTCTTGTCCTTGTCGACCGCGAGCCAGGCCCAGCCCGAGCCGAAGCGCCCGATCGCGGCCGCTGCGAGACGCTCCTGGAATTTCGCGAAATCGCCAAACGCGCCGTCGATCGCCGCTTTGAGATCGCCTGTCGGCTCCTTCGCGCCCCCCGGGGTCATCAGCTCCCAGAAGAGGGTGTGGTTCCAGTGGCCGCCGAGATTGTTACGCACCGGCGTACGAATCGTCTCCGGGACCTTCGAGAGATTGGCGAGCGTCTCCTCGATAGGCGCCTTGGGAATATCGCCGAGTTGCGGCGCGAGATTATTCAGGTTCGTGATGAAGGCGTTGTGGTGGTTCATATGGTGGAACCGCATCGTCGCAGTGTCGATGTGGGGCTCCAGGGCCTCGTAGGGATAGCCAAGCGGAGGCAGCGCATATGGCGGGCTCTGCGCAAACGCCATCCGGGCCAGGCCGCCCGTCGCCGCTCCGGCGATCGCGACGCCGAAACCGTTCAGTATTTTCCGCCTGTTCATCCATTCCTCCCTCGGGTCAAGGACAGTCGCCAAAGGCTGACGTTGCGTCCTCTATACACTTCCCGGAGCCAGTTGGATGCGCCGCGCCAAACTTTGGCGCGGCAATCTGCGATCAGGAATCCGAAGTCGGGCCGGTCGGAGGCGCCGGCGGCGGGGACTGGCGTGGCGGCGTCGTCCGCTCAACCCGTTCGAAGCGCTGGAAGCGGACCGGCCGGTCCGGCCGTTCCTCGCCCCCCTCCTGGATGAAGCGCGGGAGCCTGTCGCCCCGGTCCTGGCGCTCCGCCGGATCGCGGCCGATCTTGTCGATCAGCCGTGCGATATCGATGAACTCGTCGGCTTGGCGCCTGAGATCGTCGGAGACCATGGGCGGCTGGGTCGTGATCGTGGAGACGACCGAAACCTTCACGCCCTTTCGCTGAACCGCCTCGACCAAAGGCGTAAAGTCGCCATCGCCCGAGAACAGGACGAGATTGGTGATGAAGGGGGATAGCTCGAGCGCGTCCACCGCGATCTCGATATCCATGTTTCCCTTAACCTTGCGGCGCCCCATCGAATCGACAAATTCCTTTGCCGGTTTGGTCACGACCCGATAGCCGTTGTAGTCGAGCCAATCGACCAGCGGACGAATCGAGGAGTATTCCTGATCTTCGATCAGCGCGGTGTAGTAGTGCGCCCGCACCAAAGAGCCGCGAGTTTTGAATTCCGCCAGCAACCGCCGGTAATCAATATCAAAACCAAGGGTTTTCGTCGTTGCGTAAAGGTTTGCGCCATCAATGAAGAGCGCGATACGTTCCTGCTGGGACATGTTGTCTCGTTGCTAATGCGGGGGATGAGTCTGTGCGCGCAGCGTCCATATTCAAATGAAATACGAGCGAACACTCGCTCCGCCAGCCCAAATCGCCCCCCGGCGCTGGTTTGACTGAACTTAGAGCGCCCCAAGGGTGGCGAAGTCAAGGCTAAAACACATCGGGTCCCGTTTTATACCTGCCTCATCCTTGCACGGCGCCGCGAAGGCGTGTATGCGCCCGGAACTCCCGCCACGTCTTGCCGAGGTCGCCGATGGCCCGCGTTACTGTCGAAGATTGCGTCGACAAGGTTGATAACCGTTTTGAACTGGTTCTGCTCGCCAGCCACCGGGCCAGAATGATCTCGCAGGGGTCGTCGATCACCGTCACGCGCGACAACGACAAGAACCCTGTCGTCGCCCTGCGTGAGATCGCCGAGGAAACCGTCACCCCGGGCGATCTCAAGGAAGAGCTGATCCATTCGCTTCAGAAGTATGTCGAGGTCGACGAGCCGGAAGCGGAAGCCGTTCCGCTGATCGGCGCCGCGCCCGCCATGGCCTCCGCGGGCGGCGACGAGGACGGCGATGTCCAGTTCGACCGGATGACCGAGGAAGATCTCCTGCGCGGCCTGGAAGGGCTGGTGCCGCCGTCCGAGACCGAGACGGAAGAAGAATAGGACAGGATTTCCGCC
>JBEVKO010000092.1:0-3467 GCA_040509705.1 Beijerinckiaceae bacterium | reverse complement strand
TGGGGTGCAGCCGAAGGCCGAGGATGTCGCGAACATCAAGGCGCCGCTGCTCTTGCAATATGCGTCGAACGACGAGCGCATCAACGCCGGCATTCCGGCCTTTGAAGCCGCGCTGAAGCAAAACAACAAGGTCTACGAGATCTATATCTATCCAAACTCGCAGCACGCCTTCAACAACGACACCAATGCCGCGCGCTACGACAAGGCGACCGCCGATCTCGCCTGGGGACGCACCATCGCGTTCCTGAAGAAGCATCTCGGCGACGCGCCGGCCGCGGGGTAGTTCAGACGGGCTCCATTCATCTGTGTTGAGTTCGTTATCCCGGATGCGCTGCAGCACGCAGTGATGCAGCGCATCCGGGACGCATAGAGCCGCTGCAACTTGGGTTCTGGGCTCTCGCTGCGCTCGCCCCGGAATGTCGCTTTCAGTAAGTCCTCGTCATACGATGCAAATTGCCAACGGAGCCGCAGATGAGTTCGCCCCAGCGCATCGTTCTCGCCAAGCGTCCGGTGGGCGCGCCGGTCGAATCCGACTTTCGCCTGGAATCGTTCAACCTTCCGGAGCCCGGCGAGGGAGAGGTTCTTCTCGAGACTCTGTGGCTGTCGCTTGATCCCTACATGCGCGGCCGCATGAGCGACGCGAAATCCTATTCCGCGAAAGTCGAAATCGGCGATTCGATCGTCGGCGGAACGGTCAGCCGCGTCGTGCAATCCAGGAATTCGAAATACGCAAATGGCGATCTCGTGCTCGGCTCGTCGGGCTGGAAAACCCACGACATTTCCAGCGGCGCTGGCCTGACCAAGCTCGATCCGAAAATGCCGCGGCCCTCGATGGCGCTCGGCGTACTCGGAATGCCGGGCTTCACAGCCTATGTCGGCTTGCTCGACATCGGTGAACCGAAGCCCGGCGAAACGGTGTGCGTCGCCGCCGCCAGCGGCGCGGTCGGCGCAACCGTCGTTCAGATCGCAAAAATCAAGGGCGCGCGAACGGTTGCAATTGCAGGCGGCGACGACAAGGTCGCGTATGTCCGCGACGTGCTGAAGGCCGACGTCGCGCTTGACCATCGCGCGCCCGATTTCGCGCAGCAACTCGAAGCGGCGACGCCGAACGGAATCGATGTTTATTTCGAGAATGTCGGCGGCGACGTGTTTTCGGCGGTGTTCCCCCGCCTCAATGAGTTCGCGCGCATGCCGGTCTGCGGCATGATCGCCTGGTACAATCTGACGTCCCTGCCGGAAGGACCGGACCGCACGCCGGCCATCATGCGCTCGATCCTGACGCGGCGATTGAAGCTCCAGGGCTTCATCGTCTGGGACCGTAAGGATCGCTTTGGCGCGTTCGCCGCCGACATGGGCCAATGGGTCCGGGAGGGAAAGATCATTGCGCGCGAAGACGTGGTGGAAGGGCTCGAAAACGCGCCCCGGGCTTTCATGGGTTTGCTCGAAGGCCGCAATTTCGGCAAGCTCGTGGTGAAGGTGGCGAATTGACCGCGTGACATTTCGTTAACGGGGGCGCCGCAGGCTTACATGTTCGACCCATGCGCGGACCACCGCGATCGATGAACAAAACCGTTTTTCCGCTCCCGCAGGCGCCGCGGACGCCGCGCGGCTTCTCGCACGTTGACGTGTGGGTGTTTGATCTCGACAACACGCTCTATCCGCATGACGCGGATCTCTGGCCGCAGATCGACCGCCAGATCACCGCCTATGTCTGCGAGATGTTCGGCCTGGACGGGCTGTCGGCGCGCGCGCTGCAGAAATACTGGTACACTCGCTACGGCACGACGCTCAAGGCGTTGATGGACGAGTATGACGTCGATCCGCACGAGTTTCTGGAGATGGCTCACAACATCGACCGCTCGTCGCTTCTGCCCAATCTCATGCTGGGCGATGCGATCGCGGCGCTTCCGGGACGCAAGCTCATCCTCACAAACGGCGATCGCGATCACGCCGAGAAGACGATGGCGCAACTCGGCATCAACCAGCATTTCGAGGATATCTTCGGCATCGTCGAAGCCGAGTTCAATCCGAAGCCGGATCTGAAGACCTATCAGCGCTTTCTCGATCGTCATGGCGTCGATCCGGCGCGCGCCGCGATGTTCGTGGACCTTGAAAAGAACCTTCGCGCGCCGCACGAACTCGGGATGACGACTGTGCTGGTGACGCCTTCGGGAGACGATCCGCATCGCGAAGCGTGGGAACGCGAGCAGGCGACGACGGCTTCGCATATCGACTGGTCGACAAATGACCTCGCGGGCTTTCTCACCGGCGTGAAGTTTGACTAGTTGCGTCTTCGGACGGCGCTGCCTTTTGTCCCGAGTCCGGAACCCATTCTGTGAGTTCGAGATGGTCCTGGACCAGCAGCGCATCGCTGCGTGCTGGCGCTGCATCCGGGGGACAAAAGAGGAAGCGCTTCCCCTTTTCCATCATTCCGGGCCCGGGGGCGCCCGAGCCCCAAACCCCTTCTGTATGCGAGACGGTCAGGGATCCACGCTTCCAGAACGCCCCTTGGCTTTCTCAGATCATAATCCTATATAAGGACTATCGACGCTATCTGTGGCGTGTCCGGAACGTAGCGGAGGTGCGGCGGGCGGCGACCTCGGGGCCGTTCGGAGGTAAGTCAATGCCGACCTCCGGGGCGCCGCAGCATAAACCGCACACGTCGCGCGCGGGGCGCAAGGGGCGCGCGAAATCCTTGCTTCATCTGCATCCGCTTTCCCATCCCGCGACTATTCGCTCGCATGCGACGACGTTGCGACGCCGTCGCGCACCACAATCGGAGAAACAACATGCGGCGAATGATCGCGACGCTCATCGCAGGCGGGTCTCTCATCGCGGCCGCAACTGCGCAGGAAACGCCCAAAGCCGACACCTTCGAAAGCTGGCCCGCGCTAGTGAATCCCTTTCCGTCGACCGGCGGGAACGGCGTCATGATCGATGGCTACGACCCCGTGGTGAAGGGCGATCGATGCGCGACGAATTTCACCGCCACGACTCCGGACGGAATCGTCTATCGCAACGTCGTCGAGTTTCGCGCGACGCCGATTCAGGGCGGAATTCTCTGCGATGATGGCCAATGGCGCGCGGCCGACGGAAGCGCATCGGGAACGACGCCGTTCCGAATCTTCATCAAGAGCGGAATCGTGCGCCGCGCGCCGGAGTGATCAGTCGCGCGGCTCGCAGATCGACGCGACGGCGCGCATCAGCGCGGCGATGTCCTGCTCCCGCGACAGGCGGTGATCGCCGTCCTTGATCAGGGTCAGCGTCACCGCATCTGACGGCAAATGCTCCATCACCGTCATCGCGTGCGACCAAGGCACGTCGGGGTCCTGCATGCCTTGCAGGATGTGGACCGGACAGCCCGGTTCGATCGTCGCGCCGAGCAGCAGATGTCGACGGCCGTCCTCGAACAGAGCGCGCGTCAGAATCGTCGGCTCCGGCGAATACTGCGACGGCATGCGGAACAC
>JBEVKO010000091.1:0-5755 GCA_040509705.1 Beijerinckiaceae bacterium | reverse complement strand
ATCATGATCGATGCGAAGCCCGCCTGCGCAAAGCCCTTCACGGTGCGACGCACATTGATCGCGTTGCCCCAGCCCGTGTCGCCGTCGCCCATGACGGGAATCGATACCGCGGCGCAGATGTCGCGCCCTTGATCGCGGGCTTCCGCGTAGGACATGAGCCCGGCGTCAGGCTGCCCTATCCGCAGCACGGAAGCGGCGAAGCCAGACATGAAGGCGACCGGAAAGCCGGCCTGCTCGATCAGCTTCGCACCAAAGGCGTCGCCGCAGCAGGGCATGGTGATGACGCCTGGCTCGGCGAGAAGCGCTCGCAGTTTCGCGGCGGACGTCGTCGCCGGCGTCGACATCGCCGTCACATCGTTCATGCGTGAGTTTCCTTGCGGCGATCAGACCTTCGCCGCGCGCACGAAGCGGTCGGTGAAGGTTCTGGCGAGATCGAGCTGGACGTTTGCCAGCTCTGGATCGAGCGCCTTTAGCATCTCGAACGTCGAGCGCATGCCCTCATCCGGCACGATGCCGTTGCGCGAATAACTTTCGCGCGAAGCGGCGACGGCGCGCATGTAGAGCGCCCTGTCGCCCAATAAATACTCCGGCGGCACGGCGTCGGCGATGTCCTCGGATTTTGCAGCGGCGAGCCAGGCCAGCGACTTCAGAAAGCCCGTCACCAGCTTCTGCATGATCTCGGGCTTCGACTCGATGTAGGACTGGTTGGTGTACAGCACCGCCGCCGGATTGGTGCCGCCGAACAGGGCGCGCGTGCCGGCTTCGGTGCGTGTGTCCACCAGCGGCGGAACCGCGACATCGCCGTCCTCTTCGAGCTTCGACATGATCGGCTCGGCGTTGGAAATGGCGTCAAGCTCGCCCTTCTTCATGGCGGCGACGGCGCCGGCGCCAGCGCCAACGCCAATAAAGGCGGCGTCGGCGGGCTTGAGGCCCGCCTTCGCCATTGCATGGAGAAGTATGAGGTGCGTCGAGGAGCCGGGCGCGCTGACGCCGATCTTCGCGCCCTTGAGATCGGCGACGGATTTGATCCTGTCGGCGCGATCCTTTCGCACTGAAATCGAGATGCCGGGGAAACGGCCGAGCTCGACCGCCGCGCGCACGTCCTGTCCCTTGGCCTGCATGCGGATCGTGTGCTCATAGGCGCCAGTGACGACGTCGACGGAGCCGCCGATCAGGGATTGCAGCGCCTTTGCGCCGCCGCCGAAGTCATTGATCTCGACATCGAGCCCCTCGCCGGACAGAAAACCCTTACGTTCGGCGATCGTCAGCGGAAGATAGTAGAGCACCGGCTTGCCACCGACGCCAAGGACGACCTTCGGTCGAGCCTGACCGAGCGCCGGGGCGGCGAGCGCCACGGTTCCGGCTGCGAGAAACGTTCTGCGTCGAATGGCGCGCATCATGTCTCCTCCCTTGCGATTTGCGGGCATCTTCGCCGCTTCGGCCCGACAATCAAGCGGCGGTCTGCGGCCCCTGCGGACGCCAAACGGTGAGCCGCTTCTCCACGATGGTGACGATAGCGTCGATCACCAGCACGAAGACCATGAGAATGACCATGCCGGCGAAGACGCCGGTGACATCGAGAACCCCTTCGGCCTGCTGGATGAGATAGCCGAGGCCGGCGGCTGACCCGAGATATTCGCCGACCACAGCGCCGACGAGAGCGAACCCGACCGATACATGCAGCGACGAAAACATCCACGTGAGCGCAGCCGGCCAATAGACGTGGCGGAACATCTGGCTCTCGTTGAAGCCGAGCATCCGCGCGTTCGCCAGAATAGGCTGCGGCACTTCGCGAACGCCCTGGAACACGTTGAAAAACACGATAAAGAAGACGAGCGAGAAGCCGAGCGCGACCTTCGACCAGATTCCGAGGCCAAGCCAGAGCATGAAAATCGGCGCCAGCACGACGCGCGGCAGGGCGTTCGCCGCCTTGAGATAGGGATCTGCGACCTCGGCTGCGAGCGGGTTGCGAGCGAGCGCAAACCCGCACAGCACGCCGCCGAGCGATCCGAGAACGAAGGCGAGCACGGTCTCCTGCAGCGTGATCCACATATGGCGCCACACGCCGCCTTCGGCGAACAGCTTCACGATGCGCCAGAAGACGTCCGTCGGCGTCGACAGAAAGAATTTCATCGTCGTCGATCCGACGCGGACATTTGCAGCGAAGTGCCAGGCGAGGAGCAGCCCGACGCCGAGCGCCACCTGAAGCGCGAGGACCAGCGCGCGGTTCGGCCTCATCTCAAACCCCCTCGGTTCGTGCATAGGCGCGTTGCACCTCATCGCGCAGACGCATCCAGATGTCGCGATGCAGTTCGAAGAAAAGCCGATCGTGACGAACCTCCGCAATGTCGCGCGGGCGTGGCAGATCGATGCGAAAATCGCCGACGAAGTGCGAACTCGGCCCGGCCGCCATCACGATCACCCGGTCAGCAAGCGCGATCGCCTCTTCAAGATCATGGGTGATGAAAATAACCGCCTTGCGGTCTGTCGCCCAAAGGTCGAGAAGCAGGTTGCCCATAATGATGCGCGTTTGCGCATCGAGCGGGCCGAAAGGCTCATCCATCAACAGGATCTTCGGGTCGCGAATGAGGGTCTGCGCCAGCGCCACGCGCTTTTTCTGACCGCCCGAGAGCATGTGCGGATATCGTTCTGCGAAGGCGCCGAGTCCGACCCGCCGCAGCATCATCGTCGCACGCTCGCGCGCTTCGCGCCGTCCGACCCCGAGCGGTTCAAGCGCCACCGCGACATTGTCGAGGGCGCTCTTCCACGGCATCAGGGCGTCGAGCTGAAAGAGATAGCCGGCGCTGCGGTTTATTCCTGCGAGCGGCTCGCCGAACACGCTGACCCTTCCGGTAGAAGGCGCTATCAGTCCTGCGGCTGCATTGAGAAGCGTCGATTTCCCGCAACCCGTCGGCCCGACGATCGCAACGAAGGATTGATCCGCCACTTCGAGATCAACCGGGCGCACCGCTTCGTAGCGGCTCCGGTCGCCGAGCCGAAAGGCGATTGAAACGCCCTTCAGCGCAATCGCCGGGCGCGCGGATGATCCCGTCTCGAACGGCTTCAACTTTCCTCCCGAATGCGCTGCGTCGCGTTGCACCGGCGCTTGTCGCGATGTGTGCATAGCGCGGCCAGAAAGGTCAAGATAGCTGACCATTCACGTCGCGTGCGCCGGTTCGCTCATTTGCTTGTCGCGCCGCCGCACCCGTGCGACATGGCGCGACGCCGCCGGGAGAAGAACGTGGACATTAATTCGATCGTGCAACCGATTCTGGAATTCGCCCGGACGCATCCCGAATACGCCATCGTCATCGTTTTCCTCATCTCCTTCGGCGAGTGTTTCGCATTCCTGTCCTGGCTGGTCCCCGGCACGGTGTTCTTCGTCGCCTTCGGGACGGTTGCGGGCGCCGCCAACCTCGGCCTCATTCAATTGTCGATATCAGCGGCGTGCGGCGCAGCGCTCGGTTTTTATGTGAGCTATCTGCTCGGACGATATCTGGGCCCCGCGGCGCATCACACATGGCCTTTCCGCAGCAATCCGGCGGTGCTGGACCGGGGCCACGCCTTCTTCGAGAAATGGGGCGCGCCGGCGATTTTCATCGGCCATTTCTTCGGGCCGGTGAGGGCGATCATCGCGCTGATCGCAGGCATCGTTGAAATGCCCCAGGCTCCGTTCCACTTCGCCAATATCGCGGCCTCGACAATTTGGGGATTTGCGATGTTCTATGGCGCGGGAAAGTTCGGCGAACTCGCCAACCAGTATCTCGGCTTCCTGCACTAACGCTCGGGCGGCTTCCGGACCAGCAGCGCAGCCTTCGCTGCGCTGCGCGCTTGGCGGCTTCCCGGGATGACGATTGAGAATCAGTTCTTCGATTTGTCCACCAGCGCCTTGGCCTTGATCCACGGCATCATGTCGCGGAGCTTGGCGCCGACCTGTTCGATCGGATGGCTCGCCATGCGGGCGCGCGTCGCCTTGAACGAGGTCTGGTTGACCTTGTTCTCGAGCATCCAGTCCCGTGTGAACTTGCCCGACTGGATGTCGGCGAGAACGCGCTTCATCTCCGCCTTCGTGTCGGCGGTGATGATTCGCGGGCCTGTAACATATTCGCCGTACTCGGCCGTGTTCGAGATCGAATAGTTCATGGTGGCGATGCCGCCCTCATAGATGAGGTCGACGATCAGCTTCACTTCGTGCAGGCACTCGAAATAGGCCATCTCCGGCGCATAGCCCGCTTCGACCAGCGTTTCGTATCCGGCCTTGATGAGCTCGACGAGGCCGCCGCACAGCACGACCTGCTCGCCGAACAGATCGGTCTCGCACTCTTCCTTGAACGTCGTCTCGATGATGCCCGCGCGGCCGCCGCCAGTGGCCGACGCATCGGAGAGGCCGAGATCATGCGCAGTGCCGGACGCATCCTGATGGATTGCGATCAGGGTCGGGACGCCGCCGCCGCGCTGATACTCCGAGCGCACGGTATGGCCCGGCCCTTTCGGCGCCACCATGAGTACGTCGAGATCCTTGCGCGGCTCGATCAGATTGAAATGAACGTTGAGCCCGTGGGCGAACATCAACGCGGCGCCCTGCTTCATGTTGGCGTGAAGCTCGTCGCGATAGATGTCGGACTGCAGTTCGTCAGGCGTCAGCATCATCATGACGTCCGCCACCTTCGCGGCGTCCGACGGCGTCATCACCTTGAAGCCTGCGGCTTCCGCCTTCGCGCGCGTCGCCGAGCCGGCCTTGAGCGCAATGATGACGTCCTTGACGCCGGAATCGCGCAGGTTCTGCGCATGGGCGTGGCCTTGGCTGCCGTAGCCGACGATGCAGACCTTCTTGCCCTTGCTCAGGTTGATGTCGGCATCTCGATCGTAATAGACGCGCATTTGTTTGGTCCTTGTTGGGTTAGAGGATTCGGATTCGCGGTTCGGAATTAGCGCCATAGAGCGCAAAGAAGTGGTCCGTGGCGCGGGTCGCGTCACGCTGGATGTCAGCGGCCGTCATGTCGAGCTTGTCGCCGAGCAGCAGTCTGATCTGAACATCCCGGCCGACGAGGCCGAAGAAGGTTCGGAACGCCGTCTCGGCGTCATCAAAATTGAGGAGCCCCGCCGCGCGCCCCGCTTCGAGCACCGGCTTCAGCCGCTCGCCGATGGCGAAGCGTCCGTTCGCCAGCACGATGCCGCCCAGATTGCTCTTGCGCGACGCGGCGTGGCCGATGGCGACGCGGTTCAGCGCGATGGAGGTGCTGCTGGAGATGACTTCGAGCCAGGTCGCGGCGAAGTCCTTGAGGCTCTCGCGCAGCAATGCGGCATCGAGACGCTGGCTGTCGTAGCTTCCGGCGCGGACCCTGGAGGCTTGCCACCGAACCGTCGCGGCGAGCAAACCGTCGCGATCCCCGAACCATTTGTAGAGCGTCTCCTTGGAGCAGCTGGCGCGCTTGGCGACCGACGTCATCGTCAGCTGGTCGCCTTCCCGGACCATCAGCTCCAGAACAGCGTCGAGCACAGCGCGCTGGCGCGTGGTCAGTTCGCCGTCCTGATCCTTCTTGGTCGGCGTCATGGCCCTCGGAGTCCCGTACCGTACGTTACGGTTCTCCCTATTTCAGTCGGGCCGATCGCGCAAGAGCACGGCGGGGATTTTCATGCTTGGAGGTGGAGGGCGGCGCTTACGGCGCGGGTGTTGCTTCGAGCGTTCGGAGGCGACCGGTCGCCTTGGCCGCCACACTTGCTGGCCAGGCGCGGCCCCCCCCCCCCCCCCCCC
>JBEVKO010000090.1:0-20649 GCA_040509705.1 Beijerinckiaceae bacterium | reverse complement strand
CTTCCCTGGGCGTCGACGCCGTCGAAGGTCTGCGCCGCCAATCCAAGTCCCTGCGCGATTTCGCCGAGGGGCTTAGCGCTGGCGCGCTGATCTTCGATCTTGTTGTAGGTGTCGCGAATGGCGTTCTGCGCCGCCGCCCTCGCCAATTCGAGCTTAACCTCAGCAGCGACTTCCTCGAAGGGCCTAACGTACTCGGGTTCGACATCGACGACCTTGACCAGCACAGGTCCGAACTGTCCGTTGACGGGCTCGCTGATTGCGTCCTTTTCCAGCGCGAACGCAGCATCGGCGACGGCTGCGTCGATCATTTCCCGCCTTGTCAGCCGGCCCATGTCGAGATCCTTCTCGGCGATGTTGCGCTCGGCGGCCACAGCTTCGAAGCTCGTTCCAGCCTTGATCCTTTCAGAGGCGGCTTTCGCCTCATCGACGGTCGCGAACCGCATTTGCCGGACAGCGCGCCGCTCCGGCGCACCGAAGCGCGTCGTCTTGATCTCCTCATAGCGCTTGCGGGCGTCAGCGTCGCTGATCGCGTCGGGCTTCGCCAGAGCGTTCGGGGTTAGCGCGAGCGCGATGATCGTGCGAAATTCAGGGGCGCGGAAGGCAGACTTGCGCTCATCGAAAAACTTCTGCAGCGCCGTCTCGTCAGGGGCGCCCGCTGTCAGGCCCTCGGCGGGAACGATCACATATTCGACGCTGCGCGTCTCATTGGCGAACCGGTGCATCGCCTCCTTGAGCGCCGTCGGCGCCGCGATTCCGCCAACCAGCCCTTCCTGCAAATGCTCCCGCAACAATCCCTTGCGTTGATCGGCGAGGAACCGCGCCTCATTTGTGTTGTTGTCGCGCAGGACTGCATCGAAGGCCCCACGATTGAACTGCCCGTCCGGACCACGAAATGCCGGATTCGACCTGATCGCGTCGGCGATCGTATCGTCCGACACGCCAAGCCCAAGCTGTCGGACCCGCTCGTCAATGGCCGCGTCGGCGACCAGGCGCGAAAGGACGATCTGATCGAGTCGGAGCTGCCGCGCGGTTTCCGGCGTGATCTGGCCCCGTGTCTGGCGCATCAGGCGCTGCAACTCGTTCTGATAAGCGAAGCGCAACTGCTCGACGCCGATTTCCGTTGAGCCAACGCTGGCGGCGGTCGACCGGCCATATCCCCGGAAGATGTCGGCGATGCCCCAAACCGCAAAGCTAAGGATCAGCAGCCCGAAGAGGATGCCGACGATCAACTTGCCGAGCCAGGTCTGTCCGGCTCTGCGCAGGCCTTGCATCATCATGAGCGAAGTGGGTCCTTCAGGGGATTGGTCGGCGCGGGGATAGCCGGAATTTCAGCCCGTGCAAAGCTATGGCAGGCGACGCAGGCGCAGGGTGGGGACGCCGCCCTCGGAGAGGAGAACGAGCGCTTCCTCCTCGATCCGATGCCGCCGCGTCTCGGCCAGGCCTGCGAGAACCCGCGCTTCCTGGTCGAGGACGTCCGGCGGGCACGCCATGCGGGTGGCGGCCATGGGCGAAAAGGCGACGCGGAGACCCTTGATCGAGGCCTGTCCTCGGATCGCGTTGCAGCCGCCGGAGCCGCCAACCCCTCCGCTGGTCTGAAAATCCAGGATGACCCGGACGCCATTCACGGCCTCCAAGCCGCCGATCTCCTCGGCGAGCCAGCGTCCGGTAAGGGAGACGGACACGGACGGCGACTCCCGGGGGGCGCTTGGGATGGCGGAGGTCGTTTCCGGAGAAGCCGGTGGGGGGTCCGTCTTGGGCGGCGCCGCCGCCGTTGGCTGCTCCGACGTCGAGGCCGAGGCCGCGGGCGCAACGAGAATTCGCGTCCAGTTTCGCTTTCCTGGCTTAAATTCTTGCTGTTTTGCGTTCTCGAAAAGAAGCTTGTCGCCGTCGGTGATCCGCGCCTCTAGCGCGTAGGCCCCTGCGGGCAAGGTGGTCGGGTCATACCGCAGCACGTACGGGATCTGAGCAGTCTGGTTCGGAGGGACCGTGACCGACGCAAGAGGTCTGCGAGTTCCGTCGGGGTTGGAGGCCTCCACTATGGAAACTTCGATCTGTGCAGTTGGCGACAGCTTCATCGGAGCGCGAGCGGTCACCGTTCCCTTGAGCGTCAACTCGGCTGCGGAGGTGGCGTGAGCCCCGGCTGCTAGCGCGAGGGCCGAGAAGGTCAGCAAAAGTCTTCGGCAGAATGGCGTCATCGCCCACGCGTAGTGGTAAGCTTCGACCGGATTGTGTCGCGACGGCGCCCCTCGTGGCGTTTCGAGGGCGGCGGTTTGCCGCCGCCTGCGGCATTTGATACCGCGGTCGCTTTGCTACTCCAGGACAAGCTTCATGCCTCGGATTCGCCGCCCGCTGGTCGCCGGTAACTGGAAGATGAACGGCTCAAAGTTTTCGCTCGACGAACTGACGAAGGTGGCCGCGGGTCTGACGGATGGCGGCTTGTGGCGGAACGTCGACGTGGCGGTCTGCCCGCCCGTGCATTTGCTGTATCTCGCCAGCGCCGCCGCGATCGGAATGCGTATCTCCATCGGTGCGCAGGATTGTCATGCGGAAGCTTCGGGCGCGTTCACCGGCGATATTTCCGCCGAGATGATCGCGGAATGTGGCGCCGCCTATGTCATCGTCGGTCACTCCGAACGCCGAACGCTCTACGACGAGACGGATGCAGTCGTGAAGGCAAAGGCGTCCGCGGCCGTGCGAGCGGGGCTGACGCCCATCGTCTGCGTAGGTGAGACGCGGGCCGAACGGAACGCCGGCCAGACGCTGGCGGTCGTTGGTCGTCAGGTGTCAGGCTCATTGCCCGAGAATTCGGCCGAAGCGGCTCTCGTGATCGCGTACGAGCCGGTCTGGGCCATTGGCACAGGGCTGACGCCGACGACCACAGACGTTGGGGACGTCCATCGCTTTATCCGCGGCGAACTCCGCCGAAGCATGGGCGCACGGGCCGACGTCGTTCGCATTCTCTACGGCGGCTCGGTGAAGCCTTCGAATGCCGCGGAGCTCATGGCGGTCGAGGATGTAGACGGCGCCCTCGTCGGCGGCGCGTCCCTGAAGTCGGACGATTTTCTCGGCATCATCGCCGCATACCGTTAGGCGCATCCGATAAGTGGATTCGCTCGCCCGAATCAGACTTTCAGGCCCACGATTCCACGGCTCAGCCCGGTCGCGCCATCGCGAACCGCGACTACGATGCCGCCCGAGCGTCAGCGTCGCCGACTCGCTGCTTTGGCGCGAGGGCGTCACGCTGCAGCAGTCTCTGATAGGCGAGGCCGATTCCCACCAGACTGGCGCCAAGGCCAATGAAGGAGAAAGCGCGTAGAAGCCCCTGCAGGCCGGCCAGATCGATCAGGAAGACCTTGCATACGGCGAGCGTGACGACCGCCATCGCAGCGAGCCGCAGGTCTTTCGACGCGAGCTTGAATCCGAGGAACAGAAGGCCGACGCCGTAAAGCAAGACTACGGCCGAGTAGACGTAGAGCTCGGCCTCATTGTGGCCCGACGCCATCAGATAGGGTCCAACGAACCATCGCCTGACTTCGATCACCAAGTAGGCCAGGCCGCCGGCAATAGCCGCCGCCATATGGATGCGGCGGGCGGTGTCGCCGCCGTCATGCTGGCGCGCCCAGCGCGCAGCGATGAAGGCGAGGGAAGCCGGGAGGAGATAACCAATCAACGCATTGTCGAAGATCATTACGCCGGCAAGCGGCGCCGATGTGACGATCGGATTCGCGACGAATCCAGGGAATATCGCGAAGATGGCGGATGACGCGACGGCTGCGCCGGTGGGGCTTACCCTGGTCGGCGAACCGAGCACGGAGACTGAGCCGCGCACGGAGACAATCAACATCGCGACGAAGGCCAGCGCAGCATACCAGCCGGCTTCCGCCAGCGTGACCTGTTGATCTGATATCAGAAGTTTGCCGTGGAAGCCGTGGCGCAGCAGCAAGAACGCTCCAAGCAGTCCGAAGCTGATGGCGGCGCGCCGGTACAATGTCGCAATGCTGGGAGCCTCTTCGCGCATCCAGAATGCCGCGGCGCCGAATGCCAGGGCGGCAGCGCCGTAGCCCCAAAGGATCCTATTGAAGATGATCGGTCCGTCGACGCCGCTGAGGTCGAGCATGGGATTGCGCCACGCGACCAGCGACAGAACGGCCCACGCCACGGTGAGAAAGGCTCCTCCGCGCGCCAGCAGCCCGACTACCCGGCCGCCGCCCGCCTGCAGCCAGATTCGAGCTGCAACGGAAAGGCCCATCAGGACAATGACGATGGTCACTGCTTCGAAAAAGCCAAGGCTCGCTTCATCTTGCACGACAAGTTCCGGACCGGCGAAGGCGTGTCGAACCACGAGGACTGCTCCCAGCGCGATCAGCACTCCGCCGGCGAGATCGAGAGCATCGCTCATGCGTGAGCGCGAGGCGCGCTTGGTTGCGAGGGAAAGAGCAATGAGCAAGGCGCCCACGATCACATAGAGGATCAGACGATTGAGGATTGGTGGGCCTTCGACGAGGGTTCCGTCCAGAAGAGGGTTGAACAGTCCACAGAGGCCGGCGATGGCGATGAGGAGAAGGGCTGCGGCTGCGATGTCGGACGCAACCATAAAGACGCGGCCCTGCGAACGACGGGAAAGCCATTGCAGCGCAGCGCCAATGACGCCGATGGCTGCGACATGCGCGCAAATCTCCTCAAAGAGTCTGTTGCGCGGGATCCGCCAATGGCCGTCGATCAGATCGAATGTCAGGGGCAGGTCGGCGCCGGCGAAAATCTGCCGCACTTCGAGCAGTACGAACGCGGTAGCGAAGAACACCGCCAGAATCTCATGAACGCG
Source organism: Beijerinckiaceae bacterium (assembly GCA_040509705.1). Classification (GTDB taxonomy): domain Bacteria; phylum Pseudomonadota; class Alphaproteobacteria; order Rhizobiales; family Beijerinckiaceae; genus Terrirubrum. The sequence continues at coordinate 15,827 of JBEVKO010000090.1, read as the reverse complement.
CCGCGGCCGGTCGCTTCGGCCGGAAAGGAGGATGGCGCCGGCTGCAAAGCATAGGGCCGGGAACGCGTAGGCGGGGATCAGCCAGTTGAGCAGCGGCCATGCGCCGACATCGGTCAGAAATGGCTGCCACAGAAAGCGCACGAAAGCCGCTGTTGCGAGCGCGCCGGACATGGAGCGAAGCAATGGAATTGGCCTGATGGCCGCAACAAGCGCGACGCCGGCGGCGGCGACGGCGAGTCCGACGAAGAGCCAGGTCTCGCGCAGCGCAAAGGCGATTGCCAGACCGAGCGCGATGGCTGCGCCTGCGGCGTAGGCTGCGGAGGCGATGAAGGCGAGGGAATTGTCGCGCGCCTTCGTGCGCTGGCGTTCGACCGCATGCATGATCTCCGACGCGGCGAAAAGCACGATCGTCAGACCGAGCGCAATGACGGCAAAAAGCGTCGAGCGTTCAAATCCATTGAAGCGCAGCGCCGCGGCGAGCATGACGCAGATCGGCGTGAGCGATGACGTAAAGGCGAGGCATCCCCGGGTGATGACATCGCCGTCGCCGGAGCCGAACCGTCTCCACAGCGCCACAAACATCAAGGCGCCTGCCAGCGCCGCAAAGAGCAGCGCCATCCAGCCAATGCCGGCGCCCGTGTCAATGCCGATGCTGAGCCGAAGGAGATCGATGAGAAGATGCGGGGTGACTCCGATTGGCCCTACGGTTGTTGGCCACAACAGGATCATCCCGGTCGCGGCGGCTCCTGCGAGGGGCGCGAGCGGCGATAGATCCTCGTGCCGCATGGCGGCGATGAGTGCGACTGTCGTTGTGACGAGAATGGCGATGTGCGGCCCCGGCGGCCCGCCGAATGCAACCCACGCGACGCCGCTGATAACCAGCGGGACGGCGAGCGCGCAGAAGACCGTTGCGTCGAACTTTTTGGCGAACCAGTTCTCAGTCGATGGATGGTCGATGTTGCTCAGTCGAGCGCGAATCGCAGGGATTTCCTTGAGAAGCGCGAGGCCAAGCGCAGAAGCGACAACGATAAGGAATGACGACCAGCCTTTTCCGGTAGGTTCGTAGGCGGCGATCAGCCAGGACCACACGCCGTGGCCGGAGACCGCGCCCAGCGTGACGAGTCGCTCCGGCCGTCGCGCATGTAGAAAGAAGGCGACGCCGGTGACGGCAGCGATGAAGAACGACAATGTCCCGAAGGCCGGCGCGGTGCTGCTGACAAGCAGCGGCGTGGCGTAGGAGCCAACGAGCCCGAACAGCCCGAACAGCGGCCCGTGAAGAACTGACGCTGCGAGCGCGCCAATTCCGAGCAGCCCCATCAATGTGAACGCGGCCGAAGGCCCAATGAATCCATAGACGCCGTGCGCCGCATAGACGACGCCGAAGGCGGCCAGCAGGCCAACGCCAGCAAGGATGCTCGGAATTTGCGTCGGCGGCAGCTGGCCGAGGGATAGGCGCAGATCGGACCTGCGCACATATTCACTCGCGGCGCAGCAGCCCACTGCAAAGAGCGCGCCCATGACGAGGCGCACGTCCGGTCCGAAGAGTCCAGCTTCGATGGAATATCTGACGAGGAACAAGCCGCCCATCGCCAGGGCTGCGCCGCCGACCCATACCGCCCAGCGCGACCCAATGGATTCTTCGAAGTCGCGGGCTTTCGGCGCGATCGGCATTGCTTCGCGCGCCGCCTCGTCAAGCTCGGGAGCGGGTGGAACGTCGGCTGCCGCCATTGCGTCGGCTGCGGAAGTCGCCGGCGGCGGTTGTTCCGTGGAGCTTTCGATATCGATCGGGGGAGCTGCAATTTTCGGCGGCGCTGCAAGCGCGTGGGCGGAAGGCGACGCCGGCCAAGGTAAGGGATTGGGAGACAGGGAGACGCGTGGCGGCGACGGAACGCTCGCCGGCTCGACACCAACCTGCCGCAAACTTCTGACTTCGTCCTGCAGGGTCTGAATAAGCGCCTTTTGCGCTGCGAGGTCGACGAGGGCCTGCTTGGCTTTTCCGAGCGCGGAGAATGCGACAAAGGGCGCAGCGAGGAGCAGCCCCAAAAGGAGCAGGCCCAGAAGAGCCAAGATTTCCATGCGAATCCCCGCCGCCCGACTCTGATTATTGCGCGCTCTACATCGTGGTCAATTCAGAGCAGCGGACCGGGGGAAGGAAGTCAGCGCTTGGTCGAATTTGCGTAGTGCGCCTCGAAGATGCGGCGCGCGCGTTCGACCCTTGGCACCCGACTTCCCTGGAGCTGGATGGCATGTTCCTCCGCTTGGGCCGCGGTCCGCCAAGCGCCGATCCATTCTTCGAGCTTGTGGCCGTCGGCGACAGGTTTGTCGGCGAGGTGATGCGGCGAACTGAGGTGGTGGGAGCGAGCGAACATCACTGGTCTCCTCGAGGCGACGCGGATGCCTTTGTGCGCGTTGGCACAATGCTCGCCTTTGCAGACCTTCGATGTGCGTCACCACACGTCCTGACCTTACGGACAATGTGCTCGACGTCATTCTTGCAATCCGGCGGTCCTGGGGCTATCTCCCCGGCGGCTCAACGGGCCGCGGCCCGGATCGCGGAACCTCCATGCAGACTGTCATCATCGTTGTTCATCTCATGATCGTGCTTGCGATGGCTGGCCTGATCCTCCTGCAGCGCTCTGAAGGCGGCGGCCTTGGAATGGGCGGGGGCGGAGTTCAGGGGTTCATGACTGGGCGGGGGCAAGCGAGCGCGCTGACGCGGGCGACCGCGGTGTTGGCCGCCGGCTTCTTTTTGACGAGTCTTGTTCTGTCGATGATGGGTAGCGGAAGCCGGGCGACCCGGTCGATCCTGGACAGCGCCCAACCGGCATCTCAGAGCTCGCCCCTCGGATCCGGGTCGGGCGGTGTCCTCAATCAGCTCCAGCAACAGACCCCCGCAGGGGGAGCGCCCGCGCCGACGACGCCGCAAGTACCCCAATCAAGATGACGCTAGGGGATCGAGGGCCGGTTTGCCGGCCCTTCTCTTTTGGAGTGAGCGCAATGCGGCGGACGCATGTGGACCGAGCGGCTTGGCGCTATCCGAATCGAATGGCGATCGTTATGGATCAAACCCCATGACGCGGTACGTCTTCATCACCGGCGGCGTGGTCTCCTCTCTCGGCAAGGGTCTCGCATCAGCCGCGCTTGGCGCGCTCCTGCAAGCGCGAGGCTACAGGGTCAGGCTGCGCAAGCTCGATCCTTATCTCAACGTCGATCCGGGAACGATGAGCCCGTACCAGCATGGCGAGGTGTTCGTCACCGACGATGGGGCGGAGACAGATCTCGACCTCGGCCACTACGAGCGCTTTACCGGACGCTCGGCGACGCGTGACGACAACATCACGACCGGCCGCCTCTATCTCGACATCATCACCAAGGAGCGGCGCGGCGACTATCTCGGCGCCACGATCCAGGTCATTCCGCACGTCACTAACGCCATCAAAGAATTCGTTGCCAAAGGCAATGAGGAATTCGATTTCGTCCTCGTCGAGATCGGCGGAACGGTCGGCGACATCGAAGGCCTGCCCTTCTTCGAAGCAATTCGGCAGCTGAAGAACGAATTGCCGCGCAACAGCGCCATCTACATTCACCTGACGCTGTTGCCCTATATTCCGAGCGCCGGCGAACTGAAGACAAAGCCGACGCAGCATTCCGTCGCCGAACTTCGCTCAATCGGCATCCAGCCGGACATTCTGCTCTGCCGCACGGACCGGGCGATTCCGAAGGAGGAGAGGCGCAAGCTCGCGCTCTTCTGCAACGTGCGCGAAACGGCGGTCATTGAGGCGCGGGACGTTGGTTCGATCTATGACGTGCCGCTGTCCTATCACGCGGAAGGCCTCGACGACGAGGTGCTTGCCGCGTTCGGGGTCGATGGCGCGAAGCAGCCGGACGTCTCGCGCTGGAAAAGCATCTCCGAAACCATTCACAACCCCGAGGGCGAGGTTACGATCGCCGTCGTCGGCAAATATACCGGCCTCAAGGACGCTTATAAGTCGCTCATCGAAGCGCTGACTCACGGCGGCATAGCCAACCGCGTAAAGGTCAATCTCGACTGGATCGAGAGCGAGATTTTTGAGAAGGACGATCCGGCGCCGCACCTCGAGCATGTGCACGGGATTCTTGTCCCCGGAGGATTCGGTCAGCGGGGCGCCGAAGGAAAGATCCGCGCCGCGACGTTCGCGCGCGAACGCAAGGTGCCCTATTTCGGCAGCTGCTTCGGCATGCAGATGGCATGCATCGAGGCCGCCAGGAATCTGGCGGGCGTCAAGGACGCGAACTCAACGGAGTTCGGCGAAACCAAGGAGCCAATCGTCGGCCTGATGACCGAATGGATGCGCGGAAACGAGCTGGAGATGCGCAGGGCCGGCGGCGATCTCGGAGGCACGATGCGCCTCGGAGCATACAAGGCAAAGCTCGCGAAGGGATCGCGCATCGCCGATATTTATGGGACGACGGACATCTCCGAGCGGCATCGCCACCGCTACGAGGTCAACACCGCCTACAAGGAAAGGCTGGAGGAAAAGGGGCTCAATTTCTGCGGCATGTCGCCCGACGGCCTGTTGCCCGAAACGATCGAATACGCCGACCACCCCTGGTTCATCGGCGTGCAGTATCACCCCGAGCTCAAGTCCAGGCCGTTCCAGCCCCACCCGTTGTTCGCGAGCTTCATCGACGCGGCGCGGGCGCAAAGCAGGCTCGTCTGACCGGCGATTCGCGCGCCCTAGTTGGCAGTACGTCAACCACGGTGCTCTACCGCACATTGCGCGCACGGGAGGACTCGCTTTAGTCTTCCGTTGTCAGACAGGCTGGGGTTCACTGTCATGCTCGCATCGATCGCCGGGTTGCCGGCGTTTCTCGGCTACCTTATCGGGGCTCTCTTTCTCGTCGGCGTCTATTGCTACGCGTACCAGCAGGTGACGACCCATAGCGAACTTGACCTGATTCGCGCCAACGTGCCGGCGGCGGGCGTCAGTTTCGGCCTTGCCCTGATTGGCTTCGCGGTCCCGCTGTCCAGCGCCATGCGCTACTCGAGCAATATCTGGGACATGATGATCTGGGGCGTCATCGCCATGATCGTCCAGATCATGGTCTATTACCTGGTCAGGCTGATCATGCCCGACCTGTCCGCGCGCATTGAGCGGAACGAGTTCGGGGCCGCTCTGTATGTCGGCGCGGCATCGATCGCGGCGGGCATCCTGAACGCGACGGCGATGTCTTACTGAGCGGCAGCGATGAAGCGCTCGCTCACCGCGCCCATCGTCGGCCTCGGCCTCGGCGCCACCGCGCTTGGCGGCGCCGCCGTGTATGGCGCTGGCGCCCGCTGTCATGAAGGGCGCGTGGTGGATTCGCTTGCCCAATGCACGTCAATCGTCGGAGCTTCGGGCGCTGCGGCGTGTGCGACGGCATTCGGCGCTTTCTCACCTGGCGCTGAGCAGTTGAGTCTGTCGGGATCCGCCCCAACCGCCCAGCGCGCCGTCTTCCTGACGACTCGGCCGGATGCGCAGCCGACGGCTCAGGCCGTCACGCGCGCGCCTGGCGATGCGAGATGGCGCGATTCATTGGGCCAGGTCGTTAGTCCTTTCCGCAACAGCTGTTCGCGCAGTTCGTCGTCCTCATCGTCGTCTCGCACCTATTGGAGCGGCTATGGCGGCGGATCGGGCGTCAATTCCGGCTATTCGAGCACCAGCGTGTCGCGCGGCGGATTCGGATCGTCGGGCTCCTCATTCAGCTCTGGCGGTTGATCGCCTTGCGCCGCATTCATTCGCGCGAGCGGCCGGGCTGGAAGGCGCGTGCTAAGGAACTCGGATTCACCTTTCATTCGCCGGGGGGCGAACCCTACTGGGAAGAGCGCGCGTTTTACGGCTTCAGCCTTCGTGAAATCGAGCTTGGCGTCGAGCAGGCCGCCGAAGACGTCCACAAGCTGTGCCTCGATCTCGTCGAGCGGATAGTTCGGGACGAGCGTCTCCTCAAGCGCCTCGCAATTCCGCAAGCCTATTGGGGCTTCATCGCTGAGAGCTGGCGCCGCCGCGATCCGTCGCTCTACGGGCGATTTGATTTCAGTTTTTCCGGAACGGGCCCCGCGAAGCTACTGGAATACAACGCGGATACGCCGACCTCAATTTACGAGGCGGCGGTGTTTCAGTGGTACTGGCTGGAGGATTCAATCAAGACCGGCACACTGCGACGCGGCAGCGACCAATTCAATTCGCTTCACGAGTCGCTGGTGTCGCGCTGGCGCGAAGTCGCAAGGGGAGTTCCCGTTCATTTCGCGAGCTATCCCGATGACGTGGAAGATCGCGGAACAGTCGCCTATCTCGAGGACTGCGCCAGACAGGCCGGTCTCACAACGGAATATATCGCCATCGGCGACATCGGCCTCGCGGGTGACGGCGCTTTCGTTGACGTCAAGGATGAGCCCATCAATCTACTTTTCAAGCTTTACCCTTGGGAATGGATGTTCCGCGACGAGTTCGGCAAGGCGCTCCCCTCCGTCGGGACGCGCTTCGTCGAGCCGCCATGGAAGGCCATCCTCTCCAACAAGGGCATTTTGCCGTTGCTGTGGGAAATGGCGCCCGGCCATCCCAATCTGCTGCCAGCCTACTTCGAGGACGATCCACGCCGGGGCGAAATCGGCGGCGAGTATGTGATTAAGCCCATCTACTCGCGGGAAGGCGCCAACATCACACTGGTTGACTCCGAGCGGATGATTCAGGGCGCGCCGGGACCTTACGGAGCTGAAGGCCTTGTAAGACAGGCGCTTGCGCCGCTTCCGTCCTTCGACGGGAATTTTCCCGTCATTGGCGCCTGGATTGTCGGGGACAAGCCCTGCGGCATGGGCGTCCGCGAGGACAATTCTCCTATCACGAAGAATACTTCTCGTTATCTTCCTCATGCAATTATCGGCTAGTTGGGGGAAGAGGGCGTTGAGATGGTTCGCGCCGCAGTGGGTATAGCCGGGGCCTTGCTTGCCGTAGTGATTGGCGGGGCGCTTTGGTCGAATATGGAGTGCAGCGACGGGAAGGTCGTGCGCAACTCGTGGCAATGCGTGCGAAACGCAGGCTTTGATCCGGCGTTCTGCAATGGCGTCTTTCAAGCCCAGGAAGAGGCGATTTTGCGGGTGCCGGTCGCCTTTGCGTCGGTATCAGCCTGCCGGAGCCAGTTCGCCAATTGTGTTCAAAGCACAAAGCCCGTCGGCTGGATCGCAAAGCCGACGCCATATTGCGTCATTAGCGGATCCGACGGTCGCCCCGCACAGATCACGCCGTATTCGGACTGAAGGGCGTCACCCGCGCTGGCGGTTGACCCCGTCATTGGCTAAGGCGGGCCAATGATCGCCAATCCTATCGTCGCGGTGGGTGACGTCCGTTTCGGAAACGACCTGCCCTTTGTTCTCATCGCTGGCCCTTGCCAGATGGAAAGTCGAGCGCACGCGCTCGAGATGGCCGCCGCCCTAAGGGAGGTCACCCAAGAGCTTGGGTTGGCGTTTGTTTTCAAGTCCTCCTTCGACAAGGCCAATCGCACGTCGGCCGCCGGCGCGCGCGGCGTAGGACTTCAATCATCGCTTCCTGTGTTCGCCGAAATCCGCGAAACTTTCGGAATTCCGGTTCTCACCGACGTGCATGAAAACGATCAATGCAGCATCGCCGCAGAGGCGGTTGATATCCTTCAAATTCCGGCGTTTCTCTGCCGTCAGACCGACCTCCTCGTAGCCGCTGCGAGAACTGGCCGGATCGTCAATGTCAAGAAGGGCCAGTTTCTGGCTCCTTGGGACATGAAGAACGTCGTCGCCAAAATCACCGGCTCGGGGAATCCCAACGTGCTGGTCACCGAGCGTGGAGCTTCGTTCGGGTACAATACCCTGGTCTCTGATATGCGGTCGCTGCCGATCATGGCGAAGGATACCGGAGCCCCTGTGATTTTCGACGCGACACATTCAGTGCAACAGCCTGGAGGACAGGGAAGCTCTTCCGGCGGTCAAAGGGAATTCGTTCCGGTCCTTGCCCAGGCCGCCGTCGCCGTCGGCGTCGCAGGCGTTTTCATCGAAACCCATGAAAACCCGGATAAGGCGCCTTCGGACGGTCCGAATATGGTGCCTCTGAAAGACATGCCGGCGCTTCTTGCGCGCCTGATCGCCTTCGACCGCGTGGCGAAGCATCCCGATAAATAGCCGCTGCGGCGCGGCCTGAGGCATGTGACTGCGCATTCACCGCGGGTGCGCGGCTCCCATGCGCCAACTGCGGATGACGAGACGATTCCCGGCGTGGCATAGCCTCGGAGGCATGTCCGTCCACCCCCCGGTCGCGCCTTCGTCCGTCACCGACGCTCCGCCAGGAGTGACGACGCGTTTCCTCGTGATCGTTGGCGCATGCGGCTTCGCCAGCGCGGTTTCCATGCGGATCCTGGACCCGGTGATGCCGCTCATCGCGGCTGATTTTGAGCGCGGCATGGTCGAGGTCGCGCTCCTCTCGACATGGTTCACTTTCTTCTATGCCTTCGGCCAACCCGTGCTCGGCCCCATCGGCGACAGCTTCGGCAAGGCGCGCCTCATGAGCTACGCGCTGATCGCGGTGGCGGCCTGCACGGGCGTGGCTGCGCTCGCGAGTTCGTTCGGCCTGTTCGCCTTTGCGCGCGGGGTGACAGGCGTCGCCTCCGGCGGGGTCATTCCGCTCGCCATCGCCATGATCGGTGATCGTGCGCCGTATGCGGAACGTCAGATCGTTCTCGCCCGCTTCATGATGGCGACGCTTTCTGGACAGATCGCAGGCGGGTTGATCTCGGGCGCCCTAGCGCCTTTCATAGGCTGGCGAGGCGTGCTGATCGCATCGGCGCTGGTGACGTTGATCGTCGGGATCGGAACCTGGATTGCCGTCAAACCGCGCCCCTATGCGCCGCGCAAGCCTTTCAGCCTCAAGGGGGCGATCGCGAACTATCGCGATATTATCGCCCACCCACGCGCCATCCCGCTGTTTGTGTTGGTCGCAGTCGAGGGCGCGACGGTCTTCGGCTTCTTTCCGTATGTCGCGGCGATGCTGCAGGGGAGGGATGGCGCCGGCACTGTGGAAGCCGGGATTGTCGTCGGAAGCTTTGCTGTCGGAGGCCTGATCTTCAGCTTTCTCGCTCCTTGGCTGGTCAACCGTCTGGGACCGGCCAACATGATGCGCGTTGGGGGCGATATCGTCGCCGTGAGTTTTGCGCTCTTCGCGTTCCGCTGGCCGTGGTGGACAGGAATTCCGATATTCACGGCGATCGGGTTCGGCTTCTACCTTCTGCATAACAATCTTCAGGCGCAAGCGACAACGCTCTCGGAAACCGCGCGTGGTTCATCCGTAGCGCTCTTCGCCTGTGCTCTTTTCGCCGGGGTTGCCTGCGGACCGCCGCTCATCGGCTTGCTGAAGGCGGCAGGCGGTGAGACCTTCGCGCTCTTGTCTTATGCGGCGATCGTGTTGTTCCTCGGCTATTTCGCCCCGCTCGCGCTCAAAATCGAACAGCCGCGTCGCAGTCATCGTCCCCGATAGGGGGCAACGCCCTGGTCTGGCAGCCACAGATCCTTGGGAGGCGCGCCGGTCTGCCAGAAGACATCGATGGGCATACCGCCTCGGGGAAACCAATAGCCTCCCATTCGAAGCCAAGTAGGGCGCAGCAGATCCACGAGCGTTTTCGCGATCCCCACCGTGCAATCTTCGTGAAACGCTCCCTGGTTTCGGAAGCTTCCGAGGAACAATTTTAGCGACTTCGATTCCACGAGCCATTTGTTCGGCACGTAGTCGATGACCAAAATGCCGAAATCCGGCTGACCCGTTACGGGGCAGATTGAGGTGAACTCGGGCGCGGTGAAGCGCGCGAGATACAGCGTCCCGGGATGCGGGTTCGGAACCCGATCGAGTCGGGCCTCGGCCGGAGAGGCGGACAAGACGGTCGGCTGGCCGAGCAACAGCCCGGCTCCAGCCTTGTGCGAGGGTCGTCGCGGCATTGATAGCTATCCTTTGGAGCCCATAACAGGACCGTTTCGGATGCAACAGGTGGCTTTTCGACGCTGTCGCATTCACAGCTTTCCCTTTAGGCGACCCCGCACTAAAGCGGGCCATCTGCCGACCCGGAGCTAGCCTATGACCACGATCATTGACGTCCACGCCCGCCAGATTCTCGATTCACGCGGCAATCCGACGGTTGAGGTGGATGTCGTCCTCGAAGATGGATCGCTTGGCCGCGCCGCAGTTCCTTCCGGGGCTTCAACCGGCGCCCACGAGGCGGTTGAACTGCGTGATGGCGACAAGAAACGTTATGGCGGCAAGGGTGTGCTCAAGGCGGTCACGGCCGTAAACGACAAGATCGCCGAGGCCCTGATAGGCATGGAGGCCGAAGAGCAGGTTGCGATCGACGAGGCGATGCTCAAGCTCGACGGCACGCCGAACAAGAAGAAGTTCGGCGCGAACGCGATCCTCGGCGTTTCGCTTGCGGTCGCCAAAGCCGCCGCCGACGCCTCTGCGCTGCCGCTCTATCGTTACGTTGGCGGCGTTCAGGCGCGAATCTTGCCTGTGCCTATGATGAACATTGTCAACGGCGGGGCGCATGCCGATAACCCGATCGATTTTCAGGAGTTCATGGTTATGCCCTTCGGCGCGCCGACGTTCTCGGACGCCGTTCGCTGGGGTTCCGAAATTTTCCACACGCTCAAGAAGAACCTCAAGGACGCGGGACACAACACCAATGTCGGCGACGAAGGAGGCTTCGCGCCCAATCTACCGTCCGCTGAAGCGGCGCTGGATTTCGTGATGGCGGCGATCGAGAAAGCCGGGTTCAAGCCTGGCAAGGAGGTCTTTCTCGCGCTCGACTGCGCGGCGACGGAATTCTTCAAGGACGGCGCGTACGCTTACGAAGGCGAGAAGAAAACGCGCTCGATCGACGAGCAGGTGAAGTATCTCGCCAAGCTCGCCGGCAACTATCCCATCGCTTCGATCGAGGATGGCATGTCGGAGGACGACTGGGTTGGATGGAAGAAGCTGACCGACGCAGTCGGAACCAAATGCCAACTCGTGGGCGATGATCTGTTCGTGACCAATGTTGCGCGATTGTCGGAAGGAATAGCGAAAGGCGTCGCCAACTCGGTGCTCGTCAAGGTCAACCAGATCGGGACGCTGACGGAAACGCTGGCGACCGTCGACATGGCGCATCGCGCGGCCTACAGCGCTGTCATGTCGCATCGATCAGGCGAGACCGAGGATTCAACCATCGCCGATCTTGCGGTGGCGACCAACTGCGGACAGATCAAGACAGGGTCGCTCGCGCGATCGGACAGAACGGCGAAATACAATCAGCTTATCCGGATCGAGGACGAACTCGGGACGCAGGCGATCTACGCCGGGATGAGCGCGCTGCGTCGCAGTCAGTAAGGCGCACCAAAAGGAGTAGCGATGAGACCGGAAGTTCGCGACGACGCATTGATCGAAGACATCCGGTTTCTCGGCCAAATCCTGGGCGACACGGTTCGCGAGCAGGAAGGCGTTCAAACTTATGATCTGATTGAATCGATTCGCCGACTCAGCGTGGCGGTGCGCCGCGACGGCGATCGAAAAGCCGCAGCGGATCTCGACCTGCTGTTGCGCGGCCTGACGTCGGCGCAAGCCGTTTCCGTCATCCGCGCCTTCACCTTCTTCTCTCATCTCGCCAATATCGCCGAGGACCGCCACGACATCCGCGGGCGCGAGGCGCGCAGACTGGCCGGCGCGCCGCCTGGGCCCGGTGAGTTCGCCGCCACCGTCGCCCGCCTGAAGGCCGCCGGAATTGATGCGGCGCTCGCCGCAGAAAAGCTCAGCGCGTCGCTCCTTTCGCCGGTGCTCACGGCGCATCCCACCGAGGTTCAACGGAAGAGCCAACTCGATGCCGAGCGCGCCATCGCCGATCTGCTCGCGGCGCGCCAGGACTTTTCGCTCGAAGAAGACCGGAAGGAAAACGAGCTGATGATCCGCGGTCGCGTCACGCAGCTGTGGCAGACCAGACTTCTAAGGCAAAACAGATTGACTGTGCGCGACGAGATAGAGAACGCGCTAAGCTACTACCAGACGACGTTCCTGCGCGAGATTCCACGCCTTTATGCGACGGTCGAGCGTCGGCTCGGAGGCATTGACGTCGGCTCATTCCTTCGAATGGGGAGCTGGATAGGCGGCGATCGCGACGGCAATCCCAACGTCTCCGCCGAGACGCTTTCCGTCGCATTGCGAAGGCAGGCGGAGATGGCGCTGCGCCACTATCTCACCGAGGTCCATGCTCTTGGAGCAGAACTCTCGATGTCGGAGATGCTGGCCGGATGTACGCCTGAGCTTGCGGCGCTGGCCGCGCGCGGGGGCGACGACAATCCGCATCGCCACGACGAGCCATATCGCCGCGCACTGATCGGCGTCTATGCGCGACTCGCCGGCACTCTGAAGCGTCTCACGGGGACGGAGGCTCTCCGGCACGCGGTCGCGCCGTCGAACCCCTACGACACGCTCGAAGAGTTTCGCGACGACCTCGACATTGTCGCGACATCGCTTCGCGCTCACCACGGCGCGGCGCTCGCATCGGCCAGGCTTGCGCCGCTGATACGGGCCGCCGACGTCTTTGGATTTTATCTCGCGACGGTCGATCTTCGCCAGAACTCCGACAAGCATGAGGCGGTCGTCGCCGAACTCGTCGCCGAGGCGCGCGTGTGCGCCGACTACGCTGCGCTCTCCGAGGATCAGAAGCAGGCGCTCCTCCTCCGACTGCTGCGCGATCCACGGGCGTTGCGCATTCCGTTGCGCGCCTATTCCGAACTGGTCGAGAGCGAACTCGCTATCTTCGCTACGGCGCGCGACATCCTCGCACTCTATGGCAGGCACGCGATCCGCCACTACATCATCAGCCACACGGAACAGGTGAGCGATCTGCTGGAGGTGCTCCTTCTGCAGAAGGAATGCGGATTAATGCGCGGCGCCCTCGGCGATGAGGGGGCGACAGCCGATCTGATCGTTGTTCCGCTTTTCGAGACGATCGGCGATCTGCGCAACGCCGAGGCGATCATGCGCGGCTTCTATGCGCTGCCGGGCATCGCCGATCTGGTGCGCGCCGGCGGCGGCGAGCAGGACGTGATGCTCGGATACTCCGACAGCAACAAGGATGGAGGTTACTTCACCAGCAACTGGGAACTCTATCGCGCATCGACCTCGCTCGCAGCGCTTTTCAGCGCGATGCCGGACGTTCGTCTGCGGCTTTTCCACGGCCGCGGCGGCACCGTCGGTCGCGGCGGCGGACCGAGCTATCAGGCCGTCCTCGCGCAACCGCCCGGTACGGTCAACGGCCAGATCAGGTTGACGGAACAGGGCGAAGTGATCGCGAGCAAGTATGCGGATCCTGTCATCGGTCGATGGAATCTCGAATTGCTTGTCTCGGCGATGACCGAAGCAAGTCTTCTCTCGGAAACCGCGCGGCCGCCTATCGAATTCGAACAGGCGGCGGCCGCGCTCTCGGCGGCCAGCATGGGCGCGTATCGCGCGCTTGTGTATGAAGACGCCGATTTCGAGGATTTCTTCTTTTCCGCAACGCCGATCTCCGAGATTGCGGAACTCAATATCGGATCGCGCCCAGCCTCGCGAAAGCCTTCACGACGAATTGAAGATCTTCGCGCCATTCCCTGGAGCTTTTCGTGGGGTCAGGCGCGTCTTGCGCTGCCTGGATGGTTTGGCTTTGGCTCTGCGGTGAAGGATTTCGCTCGCGATGACGCCAGCCGCTATGATCTTCTGCGCAGGATGAACCGCGACTGGCCGTTTTTTCGAGCGCTGTTGTCGAACATCGACATGGTGCTATCGAAGACCGATATCGATATCGCGCGCGTCTATGCCGATCTGGCGCGCGACCGCGAACGGGCGACGCGGATTTTCGCCGCCATTACTGAGGAAATGGCGCTGACCATGCTCGTCCTGGAGCGCATCACCGGCGCCCGCGAGCGACTCGCGGAAAATCCTTCGCTCGCGCGCTCGATTCGGCACCGCTTCCCCTACATTGCGCCGCTCAACTATCTGCAGGTTGAGTTGATCCGTCGCTGGCGCGGCGGCCAGCAGGATGAGAAGACGCGCCGCGGCATTTTGATCTCCATCAACGGCGTCGCGGCCGGGTTGAGAAACACCGGTTGATGCGACGACCTACGCCTTCGGCGTGCCGCACAAGGTCTCAGTTGCGCGTTGACCCCGGCATTCGCGCGCTGCAGGCGAGACGTGCGCTTTCGGGCATAGCGCGGATTTCCGGCGCGCCCCACAAAACTGCATGAACTCCCATTCTGCGCAGGCCGACAGCCGCGCCAACGACCGTCGCCAAGCCCTCGCCATCGCCGCCCTCCTGGCGTCGGTGGCTATCTGGGGTTTGCAGTTCGCCATGGTCCGCATCGCGGTGACGACGTCAGTAACCGCACTCGACGTTACGTTGTTGCGCTACATCTTCGCATTTCCGATCATGCTTCCCCTTGCATGGATGTACATTGCGCGGGTCGGGTCGGCCATCGACTGGAAGCGCGCTCTGATCGTCGGCTCCATCGGCGGTGCGCCAGTTTTTCTCGTATCGAACTTCGGGCTGCAGTTCGCGCCGGCGAGCCACGCGTCGTGCTTGCAGCCGGGCACGGTGGCGGTAGTCGCCACAAGCTATCTCTTGGCGACGTCCGGCGCGCGCCGCACGCCGCTGATGCCGCTTGGATTGGCGGTCGCTGTCGCGGGACTTGCCTTCGTCGCGCTTGGTGGCGCAGGCGGCGCCGGAGTCGGCCCACTCACGCCCCTGGGAGACGCGCTCTTCGTGGTGTCGGGGATATTTTGGGCGGCCTATACGATCCTTATGGCCAGGTGGAAGATGCCGCCGGCTTTGATGACGGCTCTCAGCGCTGTTCTGTCGTTACTTGTAACTCCTCTATTCATTCCCTTCATGGAAAGCCGGCTTGCCTCGGCGTCATGGCGCGAAATCATTCTCCATGGGGCCTTTCAAGGCATCGTCAGCTACGCCATTGCGTTTCTGCTCTGGTCGTATGCGGCGAAAATTCTGGGGCCAGTTCGGGCCGGGTTTTCCGCCCCTCTCATTCCCGCGTTCGGGGTGCTCATCGCCATACCGGTCCTCGGCGAGTGGCCGCAGCCGCTGCAATGGGTCGGAGTCGCCGGCGTAGCACTGGGACTCCTGACGATCGCGCTGGCGCAACTTGGGCCGCGTCAAAGCGCATCCCCATTTACAAAAAGTTAGCCATGCCGCCGTAGCCTGCAGATGGGTTGGTAGCGTCGAGTTTGCGTCATGGTTGTGCGTAAGGGCTTCAAGGCCTTCCTCGTTCCCGTCAGCCTCTATGCGATGGCGTTCGCGGCGGCGGGTTTTTTCGTCACTCAAGCCCGTCAGGGCGATCGCGGCCTCGAAGCGAAGCATGAGCTCCGAAAGGAGGAGCATAAGATCGTGGCTGAACTCGAGAAATTGCAGGCAGAGCGGGACGAGTGGGAAAGCAAGGTTGCGCTGTTCAGAGCCGAAGCCCTCGATAAGGATCTGCTCGATGAGCGGGTGCGGCGTGTGCTGAACCGAGCGCATCGCCACGAGGTCACAGTCTTCACGCGATAGACAGACCCCTGTGAACCGAAATCAGGTTTACATTCCCTTTTATTAGTGCGAACAATGGGTTAAAACAAGTTTCAAGCGAAACGGCTGGGGCTTTTTTGCTCGCCAAGCGTCCACCTCTGGGCTAGCCTCCTGAAAAGCACCTCAGGGAGGACGTGATGGCCGTCGCCACGCGCAAGATTGCGCCAGTCCGCAAGGATGCGGGAAAGAAGGAAGGCGCGCCCGCGTCGTTCACGCGCGAA
>JBEVKO010000089.1:0-8779 GCA_040509705.1 Beijerinckiaceae bacterium | reverse complement strand
ACCGGGTCCGTAACCCATTTGATCTTATTGGAACGGGCCTATTGGAGAAAAGTTGGAGAAGCCGCCAAATAGCAACGTCGGATTTCGACTAAGCCTTTGATTTTATTGGCGCGCCCAACGGGACTCGAACCCGTGTTTTCGCCGTGAAAGGGCGACGTCCTGAACCGCTAGACGATGGGCGCGGAGCGCGCGCCGTCCCGGGGGCGGCGCGAATTGGCGCGGTATAAGCGGCGATTCCACTTACCGCAAGCCTGTCCTCGGCCGAGCAGGTTACCGCATTGTCAGCGGCCTGCCCTCGCGAGATCGGCCAGTCTCAGTTCTATGCGCTCGCCGCCGCCCCAGCGATCGATGGTCAGTCCGCCCGCGGCATGCACCATTTCGCCCTTCAGTGATGTCAGCGCCTGCCCCAGCTGACTTCCGACGGCGTTGAAGAGCACGCCGCCGATGATCGCGCCGTCTCCCGCCTTGAGCCGATAGCGGAGGTGGCCGTTGGCGCCCACCGGGGCCGCGTCAGCCAGGATGTGGTTCGGGAAAGCAAACACCGGGTCTGGGCTGCCGGCGCCGAACGGCCCGGCCTTCCCAACCTCATGGTAAAGCGCCGGGCGGGCGCCGGACGCAGTCAGCGCAGCATCGATCACGAGCGAATGGTCGGCCCTCGCCGCCGCGACCGCGTCGCGCATCTCCGCGTCGAGCGCCGCGACGAACTCCGCGGCCATCGCCTGCGCCATCGTCGCGCCCGCCGCCATGGCATGGCCGCCGCCCTTGATGAGGAGCCCGGCCTCGACCGCTCCCCTGACCGAACGCCCGAGATCGACTCCGGGGATCGAGCGGCCCGAGCCTGTGCCAATCCCGTCCGGACCCCAGCTCATGGCGAAGACGGGCCGCCTGAACCGTTCCTTGAGGCGGGCCGCAACGAGCCCGACGACGCCGGGATGCCACTCCGAAGATCCGACGAGTAGCGCCGCAGCGTCCGGCGAGCCTTCGATCACAAGTTCAGCCTGGGCGCAGCCGTCCTCGACGGCGGCCTTCTCGATCGCCTGCCTTTCGCGATTCAGCGCATCGAGCTTGGCCGAGATCTTGCGCGCTTCGTCCTCGTCGGTCGCGAGCAGAAGCCGAGCCCCGAGGCCCGCATCGCCAATCCGGCCGCCGGCGTTGATCCGTGGACCGAGGAGGAAGCCCAGATGCCAGGGCTGCGGCGGGCCATCGAGGCGCGCGGCGTCCGCAAGCGCCCGCAATCCGACGCGCTCGCGTCGTGTCATGACGACAAGGCCTTGCCTGACCAGCGCGCGATTGAGACCCACGAGCGGCACGACATCCGCGACGGTGGCGAGCGCCACAAGGTCGAGCGCGCCGATCAGGTCGTACTCGCCGCGCGCGTCGCGCAGCGAACGGTTGAGCGCGACGAGCGCCATGAAGGCGACGCCGGCCGCGCAGAGATAGCCGAGTCCGGAAAGGTCGTCCTGCCGGTTTGGGTTGGCGATCGCAATGGCGTCGGGCAATTGGAGCGGCGCCTGATGATGGTCGATCACAACGATGTCGAGCCCGAGCCGGCGCGCCTCCGCGAAGGGTTCGTGGCTGACCGTTCCGCAATCGACTGTGATCAGCAGAGTCGCGCCAGCCTCCCGCATGGCGCGGATCGCTTCGATGTTCGGCCCGTACCCCTCGATGATGCGATCGGGAATGTGCAGGCGAGTGCGGACGCCGTGGTGATGAAGGAACGACGCGAGCAGCGCGGTCGAGCATGCGCCGTCGACGTCGTAGTCGCCGAAGACGCCGACCATCTCGCCGGCCTTGATCGCGCGAACGATTCGGCCGACGGCCGCCTCCATCCCGGTGATCGTGAAGGGATCCGGCATGAGGTCGCGGATCCTGGGATCCAGATAGGCCGGCGCCGCATCCATCCCGACGCCCCGTCCGGCGAGAACGCGCGCTGTGATGTCGGAGATCCCGTGTCGCTGGGCGATCGCCGTCGCCTGCGCGCGCCCCGCGTCGTCGAGACGGTCGCGCCACGGACGACCGGTCGCGGAAGATGCGACGTTCAGGAATGGGCGCAAGGACCCGTCATCCATTCGGCGGGCGTCAGAGAATCTTGCGGTACTGTTCGAAGCCGCTTCGGTCAGCGATTCGGTCATAAAGCAGCATAGCTGTCGTATTGGTTTCGTGCGTCAGCCAATGCACGCGCGAGCATCCGAACTTTTTCGCCTCGTCATAGACCCGCTCGATCAACGCCCTCCCCACGCCCTTGCCACGCGCAGCCTCCACCGTGAACAGGTCCTGCAGATAGACGTAGTCCCCTGTGGTCCATGTGGAGCGGTGGCGGACCATATGGACGATGCCGAGCATGGTCGCGCCTTCGAAGGCTCCGAACGCCCACATCGGCTCTCCCGGATCGTGAAAGCGCGCCCACGCGACGTCGCTGACCGCTTCGGGAATCTCGACCTTGTAGAAGGTCTGGTATCCCTTCCACAGCGGATTCCATTGCGCGCGGTCGGCAGGCGTCAGTTCGCGGACGATGATGGGCATGCGTCTTCGCCCGCTCAATCCAGATGGAACTTCGACAGTTCGCGGTGCTCGGCCTCGATCTTCCGCACCGTGCCCGTCACGGATCGATAGACGATGGTCTCGGTTTCGATCACGTCGCCGCGGAACATGACCCCCTTGAGGAGCGCGCCGTCCGTTACGCCCGTGGCCGCCACGATCACGTCGCCGCCGGCCATCTCGTTGAGTTCATATTTCCGCCGAGGATCCTTGATTCCCATTTTCGCCGCGCGCTCGACCTTGGCCGGCGTGTCGAGGAGCAGACGGCTCTGCATGTGGCCGCCGACGCAGCGCAATGCGCCGGCCGCGAGCACGCCCTCCGGCGCCCCGCCGATTCCGAGATAGATGTCGATGCCGGTCTGCGGCTGTGTCGTGTGGATGACTCCCGCCACGTCGCCGTCGGTGATCAGGCGGATCGAGCAGCCGACCTTTCGCACCCGAGCGATGAGATCGGCGTGCCGCGGGCGATCCATAATGAGCGCCGTGATCTCCGACGGCTTGACGCCCTTCGCCTTGGCGAGCGCGCTGATATTGTCCTCCGGCGCCGCATCGAGGTCGACCAAGCCGGGCGGATAGCCGGGACCGATGGCGATCTTGTCCATGTAGACGTCGGGCGCATAGAGGAGCGAGCCGGAAGGCGCCATCGCCATGACGGCGATTGAGCCCGGCATGTCTTTCGCGCAAAGCGTTGTTCCTTCAAGGGGATCGACGGCGATATCGACCTTCGGTCCGAGGCCCGTGCCGACTTTCTCGCCGATGAAAAGCATCGGGGCCTCGTCGCGCTCACCTTCCCCGATGACGATCGTGCCGTCGATTGCGAGCGTGTTGAGTTCGCGCCGCATCGCGTCGACCGCGGCCTGGTCGGCCTGCTTCTCGTTGCCATGGCCCCGCAGTCGCGCCGACGCGACCGCTGCCCGCTCCGTCACGCGGACAAGCTCCAGCGTCAGGATGCGTTCGATGACTTTGTCCTGCTGGACGACGATGCCGGACATGGACCTGCTCTCCCCGAAACTTTTCGACCGGGCGCGTCTCCGGCGCCTTATCTTTCGATGCGGATGACCTGCGGCGGCTCCGTGACGGTGCCGTCGCCCTGCACCTCTTCGAGCGCGGCGCGGATGGCGCCCTCGGTCGTCGCGTGCGTGATGAGAATGACGGGGACGGGAGCGCCCTCGCCGCCGCGCTGACCACGGCCCTTTTGAAGTATGCTTTCAAGTGAAATCTGATGATCGCCCATGCGCGTCGCAATCTTCGCCATGGAGCCGGGGCGGTCGACCACGGTCAGTCTCACGTAATAGCCGCCCTCGTGTCGCTGCATCGGGGCCCGTTCGGCCACATCGAGCTGATCTATCGGCCTGCCGAAGGGCGCGGCGAACGCCCCGCGCGCGACGTCGGCGATGTCGGACAGCACCGCGCTCGCGGTCGGATCTCCTCCAGCGCCGGGGCCGATTAGCGTAATCGCGCGCACTGCGTCGGCGTCAATCGTCACGGCGTTGGTCACGCCCATCACCTGCGCGATCGCCGACGACTTCGCCACCATTGTCGGATGCACGCGCTGCTCGATGCCGGTCGCGGTGCGCTCGGCGACGCCGAGCAGCTTGATCCGGTAGCCGAGTTCGTCGGCCATCTTCAGATCGAGCGGCGTGATTGCTGAAATGCCTTCGACATGAATGGCTTCCGCATCGATCCTGACTCCAAATGCGAGGCTTGTCAGGATCGCCAGCTTGTGCGCCGTGTCGAAGCCGCCGACATCGAAGGTCGGATCGGCTTCGGCGAAGCCGAGGCGCTGGGCGTCCCTCAGGCATGCCTCGAAGGTGAGCCCCTCAAGCTCCATGCGCGATAGTATGTAGTTGCAGGTGCCGTTGAGGATGCCCGAGAGCCGCGACACCGCGTTGCCGGCGAGCGCTTCGCGCAACGTCTTCACAACGGGGATCCCGCCGGCGGCCGACGCTTCGAAAGCGAGCGCCACCTTCCGGCCCTCCGCCATCTTCGCCAGCGCAAGGCCGTGCTTCGCAAGCAGCGCCTTGTTGGCGGTGACGACGTGCTTGCCGCCCTGCAGCGCCGTCTCGACCGTCGCCCGAGCCGGACCATCGTCTCCGCCTATGAGTTCGACGACGCAGTCGACGTCCCCGGACGCGGCCATCTCAACCGGATTGTCAAACCAGGCGAAGCCACCGAGATCGATGCCACGGTCGCGCGACCTGTCGCGAGCCGAAACGCTGGTTACCCTAACCGCCCGCCCCGATGACGCGGCGAGGTCGTTCGCGCGCCTCTGAACGAGTTTAACGACCGAGGCGCCGACCGTGCCAAGGCCGGCGACGCCGAGGCGAAGCGGGTGATTCATGGCGGAGGAGCTCATGGCGCGTGCCGGTCGCATGGGGGTCCGATGGTGTCAATGGATCGACCGCATCGGCATCCAGGCAGCGTCTTCTGGCGCTAATCCACAGGCTCTTTACCCGATGCGCGCCTGCTTTCGGAAGTTTCGGCGCGTCCGGCCACCATGGGACCGCGCTATGTTGCGCGTGGCGAAGACCTTGCCTAGCTTCCACGCCCTTCCGAAGGGGACAAATCGTCTCCGCAACCGCCGACCCAGGAAAAATCCATGTCGCTGTCAATGCACGCCGCGTCTGTTCAGACGTTCGACACCATGCTTCGCGCCCTCGGCAACGTCATCGCAAAGGCCAAGGCCCAGTGCGAGGCCAAGAAGATCGACCCCGAGGCCATGACTGGCGCACGACTTTACCCCGACATGTTCCCCTTCTGGCGGCAGGTGTGCCTGGCAAGCGACTTCGCCAAAGGAGCCGCATCACGATTGGCCGGCGTCGAGACGCCAAGCTATGAGGACAAGGAGCGGAACTTTGAGGAATTGACGCAACGGATTGAAAAGACTCGCGAGTTCATCAAGTCGATCGCGGCCGATAAGTTCGCCGACGCAAGCAAGCGGCCCATCACCCTGAAAATCGGTGGCCAGGACGTGACCATGTCCGGCGACGCTTACCTGCTCAACGTCGCAACGCCGAACTTCTATTTCCACGTCACGACGGCCTACGACATTCTCCGCCATAACGGCGTCGAAGTCGGCAAGCGCGATTTTCTGGGAAGGACCTGAGCCCAGCGTCACTCTCATCCTTTGGCGACCCACGCCGTCATGGCCGGGCTTGGCCCGGCCATCCACGCCGGCGCAGCCGGCGCCCGTCCCGATGCGAACGCTCTTCATCGCGCGCCGCGCGGTTTTACTGTTTTTCGATGCCCGCGTCTGCGACCACTTTCGCCCACTTCGCGCCTTCGGTCCTGACCTGCGCAGCGAGCTCAGCGGGCGTTCCAGGCGCGATCACCATGCCCATGTCGTTGCTGAGGCGCGCCTTCAGGCTGGTATCGGCCGCCGCCTTGTGCACCGCCTCATTGAGCCTGGCGATGATGGCCGGCGGGGTTCCGGCCGGCGCAAAAAGGCCGAACCACGCGATGAGCTCATAGCCCTTGTAGCCGCCCGCCTCCTCCACCGTCGGAACGTCCGGGAGCAGCGGGGAGCGCTGGAGCGAGGTGACGGCGAGCGCGCGCACCGATCCGTCGCGCACCTGGGGCAGCATCACCGCGAGATCGGCGGTGAACAGGTTCACTCGGCCGCCGATCAGGTCCGTGATCGCGTTCGGCGAGGATCGATAGGGCACCATGTTGAGCTTCACGCCCGCCATGCTGGCAAGCATCTCCGTCGAAACGCGCTGCGAGGTCGACGCGTTGGCGAAGGTGATCTCGCCGGGTTTGGCCTTCGCCATCGCGATCAGGTCGGGCAGTACTTTCGCCGGCGAATCCTTCGGCACGCCGACGACGAGCGGCACCGAACAGAGGAAACTGACGGGCGCGAAGTCCTTCTCATGGTCGAACGGCACTGCCTTGAACAGCGCCGGCGCGGCTGCGTTGGTGGAGTTCGTGCCGAACAGCACCGTGTAACCGTCCGGCGCTGCCTTCGCGACCGCATCGGCGCCGGTCATACCGCTTGCGCCGGCGCGGTTCTCGATCACGATGTTCTGGCCGAGAGCCCGGCCCATGTGCTCGGCGAACATGCGCGAAACGATGTCTGTCGCGCTTCCTGCTGCGAAGGGCACGATCGCCTTGATTGGCTTCGAGGGATACGCGTCCTGCGCCCATCCGGGCGCTGAAAGGACGACGAGCGCAGCCGCCGCCAAGGCTCGCTTGCTCAAGCTGTTCAACCAGACCTCCCAACGTTCATCGGCGCTCCCACGGCCGCGTTGGGCATGTCGTTATCATTGCGCCGTCGCGGGGCCAATGCGGGATCATTGCGGAGAGCGAGTGGGGAGGAGGTTGACTCAATCTCCAAGAAGAATTGCCCAAGCGCCCTGAATTAAGGGTGGTTTTGCCCGTCGGTGCTATCCCCTCGCCTTCAACTGGACCACGTTGTGAAGATTGCGCTCAGCCGTATCGAAGAACTTCTTGATGCTCCGCGCCGCCTGGCGGATGCGCTGCTCGTTCTCGACAACGGCAATGCGGACATACTCGTCGCCATGTTCGCCGAAGCCGACGCCGGGCGCCACCGCAACTTCCGCCTTCTCGATGAGAAGTTTGGCGAACTCAAGCGATCCAAGATGGCGGAAAGCTTCCGGAATCGGCGCCCACGCGAACATCGACGCCTGCGGCTCGGGGATTGGCCAGCCCGCCCGTCCGAAGCTGTCGACCAGCGCGTCGCGGCGCCGCTTGTAGGTGTCCCGCATTTCTCGGATGCAGTCGTCCGGCCCGTTCAGCGCGGCGGCGGCAGCGACCTGGATCGGCGTATAGGCGCCGTAGTCGAGGTAGGATTTCACCCGCGCGAGCGCAGCCAGCAGCTTGTCGTTACCGACGGCGAACCCCATACGCCAGCCCGCCATCGAAAAGGTCTTGGACATCGAGGTGAACTCGACAGTGACGTCGAATGCCCCCGGGATCTGCAGAACCGACGGCGGCGGTTCGCGGTCGTCGAAGTAGACCTCTGCGTAGGCGAGGTCCGACAGCACGATGAGCTCGTGCTTCTTCGCGAAGGCGACCAGGTCGCGGTAGAAATCGAGGGTCGCCACTTCCGCCGTCGGGTTGGAGGGGTAGCAGACGACCACGGCGATTGGCTTGGGAATCGAATGGACCACGGCCCGTTCGAGCGCCCGGAAATAATCCTCGTTCGCAGTCGACGGGGCCGAGCGGATCACCCCGCCGGCCATCAGGAAGCCGAAGGCGTGGATCGGGTAGGACGGGTTGGGCACGATCACCACGTCGCCCGGACCGGTGATTGCCTGCGCCATGTTGGCGAAGCCCTCCTTCGACCCCAGCGTCGCTACGACCTGCGTCTCGGGATTGAGCTTCACGTTGAAGCGGCGCTCATAGTAGGCGGCCTGCGCCCGGCGAAGCCCGGGAATTCCTTTCGAGGCCGAGTAGCGGTCGGTTCGCGGTTTGCCAGCGGTCTCGACCAGCTTGTCGATGACATGTTTCGGCGCGGGCAGATCCGGATTTCCCATACCCAGATCGATGATGTCGACGCCCTTGGCGCGCTCGGCGGCCTTGATCTTGTTCACCTGCTCGAAGACGTAGGGCGGCAGGCGCTTGATGCGGTGAAATTCGGTCATGACGTCACTTCGGGGCGTTGGGGTGATTTGCCTCTCATACCATCGCCTGCCCGGGCTCGCCATTCGGGGACGGATGGAGATGAAGTTCAAGCCTGCGCCTAGTCGATCTTGGGTGGCTTCGGCGAGGACGAGGTCACTCGTTTCCCCTCCGCGGACGACGCCGCCGCTTCGGCCGCCACACGCGCCGCTTCCGCTGCTGCAGCAGCTTCAGTGGATGCGACTTCGGCCTTGGACTTCGGCGGGAGCGAGCGCGCGGGCGGCGTTACGCCGACCGGCATGTAGTCGCTGCTCGCAGCCCGCGCCCGGGTCACAAAGTCGGCAGTCTGGGTGGGCTTCGGCCCAAGAGCCGTTCCGGTGACGGTCCGCACCACGCCGGCGGAGATGCTTTCCCGCGTCTCGGCGCAGCCTCCGAGCATTGCCGCGCATAGCAGGACGCCTGCGCCAAGTTTGACCCTTCTTTTCACTCGTCAGATCCCTCCCGGCATCTCGCGAAGTCGTCTCGCCATCGCCATGTTGCTTTGACTAATATGACGACAAGCGGGTGCGCCAGCCCCGCATATAGGGCGGATCGACATGGGAGACAAAAGGCAAGAATCCGGCGGGGCCGACGACGCGTTTCGAATCCAGGCCCCCGACTT
>JBEVKO010000088.1:0-6602 GCA_040509705.1 Beijerinckiaceae bacterium | reverse complement strand
CGAGACGGGCCTCGTGCGGCGGTAAGCATTGGATAGAATTCGTTCGATATTTGACGATATAGCAAAAATGGTATATTCGCATGACTTGGATCGTAGAGATTTTGAATGAGACCGTATTGGCTGAACTATCGGCGTTGCCGAGGGACATGAGGGCGCGATTCCAGCGTTTCGTGACAGTCATCGAAACTTCCGGTCCGTCGGCCCTTCGCGAGCCCCATGTAAAGCACCTTGAGGGAAGACTTTGGGAAATGCGAATGACTGGTCGCGACGGAATTTCTCGCGCCATCTATGTAACTGCGGCGGGCGCGCGTGTTGTTGTGGTGCGCGTTTTCATCAAGAAGACGCAGAAAACGCCATCGCGCGATTTGAGCGTCGCCAGACGGCGAGCGAAGGAGGTGATTTAATGGCCATTCTCGCCAGAGATCTTCACAAGAAATGGATGAAGGACCCCGAGTACCGCAAGGAGTATGTGGCGCTCGCTCCCGAATTCGAGCTCGCGTCGATGTTCATCGACGCGCGCGCGCGCGCAGGTCTGACGCAGGCGCAGGTCGCGAAGCGGATGGGGACGAGCCAATCCGTCGTCGCGCGACTTGAAAGCGGACGTTTCAAACCGTCGGCGCGGACGTTGGAGCGCTTCGCAAAGGCCACCGGATCAAGGGTCAAGATCACGCTCGAAGCCGCAGAATAGCCGCCGTACTTGATTTCAGCCGAATGCGCATATCTGATGGCGGGAGCATCAGGAATAGACAGATGACACGCATTCCTGACTTCTCATCGGTCGCCTTCAGGGAGGC
The DNA here is from genome assembly GCA_040509705.1 of Beijerinckiaceae bacterium. Lineage (GTDB taxonomy): Bacteria > Pseudomonadota > Alphaproteobacteria > Rhizobiales > Beijerinckiaceae > Terrirubrum. The sequence goes on along the minus strand of JBEVKO010000088.1, from coordinate 5,808 downwards.
GCCGGAGACGGTCGGCGGCAAGACGGCGTCTTCGCACAGCAAAGAGGCGAGCGCGCTCGAACCCCAACTCTGGCTGACGCCGGAAGGCATTCCGGTAAAGCCCTGCTATGGCCCCGAAGATCGCAAGGGCATCGATTTTCTCGACACCTTTCCCGGCATTCCGCCTTACGTGCGCGGGCCCTACCCGACCATGTACGTCAATCAGCCCTGGACCATCCGGCAATATGCGGGATTCTCCACGGCTGAGGATTCCAACGCTTTCTACCGGCGCAATCTCGCGGCGGGACAGAAAGGTCTTTCGGTCGCATTCGATCTGGCGACCCATCGCGGCTATGATTCCGATCATCCGCGCGTCGCCGGCGACGTCGGCATGGCGGGCGTCGCTATCGACTCGATCTACGACATGCGGACGCTGTTCTCAGGCATTCCGCTCGACCAGATGTCCGTGTCGATGACGATGAACGGCGCGGTGCTGCCGGTGCTCGCGCTCTACATCGTCGCCGCCGAAGAGCAGGGCGTCGCGCACAAGCAACTCTCGGGAACGATCCAGAACGACATTCTCAAAGAATTCATGGTGCGCAACACCTACATTTATCCGCCGCACGGATCGATGCGCATCATCTCCGACATTTTCGGCTTCACGTCGCGCGAGATGCCGAAGTTCAACTCGATCTCGATCTCCGGCTATCACATGCAGGAGGCGGGCGCGACGCAGGATCTCGAGCTCGCGTACACGCTCGCCGACGGCGTCGAATATATCCGCGCCGGTCTCGCAGCCGGGCTCGACATCGACGCGTTCGCGCCGCGACTGTCGTTCTTCTGGGCGATCGGGATGAATTTCTTCATGGAGGTGGCGAAGCTCCGCGCGGCGCGAATCCTGTGGGCGAAGCTGGTCAAGGAATTCAAGCCGAAGTCGGAAAAATCGCTGCCGCTGCGCACCCATTGCCAGACTTCGGGCTGGTCGCTGACGGCGCAGGACGTGTTCAACAATGTCGCCCGCACCATGATCGAGGCGATGGCGGCGACGCAGGGACACACGCAGTCCCTTCACACCAACGCGCTCGACGAGGCGCTGGCGCTGCCGACCGATTTCTCGGCGCGCATTGCGCGCAACACGCAGATCCTTCTGCAACAGGAGTCCGGGACGACGCGGATCATCGACCCCTGGGGGGGCAGCTATTACGTCGAAAGCCTGACCAGACAGCTTGCGGAAAGGGCGTGGTCGCATATCCGCGAGGTGGAAGAGCTCGGCGGCATGGCAAAGGCGATCGAAGCCGGCATTCCGAAGCTTCGCATCGAAGAGGCGGCGGCGAAGACGCAGGCCCGCATCGATTCAGGCGCCCAGTCGGTGATCGGCGTGAACAAGTTCCGTCTTGCGAACGAGGCGTCGATCGATGTGCTGAAGGTCGAGAACGCCGCCGTCCGCAAGGCGCAGATCGACAAGCTCAAACGGCTGAAGCGCGAGCGCATTCAGAAGGATGTGGATGCGGCGCTCGATGCTTTGTCGCACGCGGCGGCGACCGGCGACGGAAACCTGCTCGACCTCGGGGTCAAAGCTGCGCGCGCCAAGGCGACGGTCGGCGAAATCTCGTTGGCGCTCGAGAAGGTCTGGGGGCGCCACCGCGCGGAAATCCGCGCCATTTCCGGCGTCTATAAGAGAGAGGCGGAGAAGATGTCGCCGCAGATCGACCGCGTGCGCGCGATGGTGGAGGCGTTCGAGGAAAATGACGGGCGCCGGCCGCGCATCCTCGTCGCGAAAATGGGACAGGACGGCCATGACCGCGGCCAGAAAGTGATCGCGTCCGCCTTCGCCGATCTCGGCTTCGACGTCGATATCGGTCCGCTATTCGCAACGCCGGCGGAAGCCGCGAAGCAGGCGATCGAAAATGACGTTCACATCGTCGGCGTCTCATCGCTCGCGGCGGGTCATCTGACGCTGGTCCCCGAGCTAAAGGCTGCGCTCGCGAAGCACCGGCGCCCCGACATCATGATCGTGGTCGGCGGGGTCATTCCGCCACAGGATTTCGAAGCGCTGACGAAGGCGGGCGCCTCGGCGATCTTCCCGCCCGGAACGGTGATCGCGGACGCCGCCGAAAAGCTCATCGATGACCTTAACGCGCGTCTCGGCTACGCGCAGAAGAGCGCGGCTGAGTAGCGCGATCGGCGGATATGCCTACTCCGCCGCCTCGCGCACCGGCGCGTCGCTGCGCGACGGCAGATTGTCGAGACTCTGCACGATATGTCCCGCGAGCGCCGACACAAGCGCATCGCCGCTCGTGCCGCCGCGCATCAGCCCGACCTTGCAGGATGGCAGGCCGGGGAATCCCTCCGTCGGCGTCAGGACGCTCATGCCGGTCCTGACCGCGCTTTCCGGCAGAACCGATACCGCCAGCCCCGCCATGACGGCGGCGCCGACAGCGTTCGAATTCCAGCTCGAATAGAGCACGCGATAGCGGCGGCCCGTCGTATCGAGCGCGCCGGTCGCCGAGCGGCGCCAGCTGCATGTCGCGCGGCCGAGCGCCAGCGGAACGACTTCCTCCTCATGTACGCAGTGTCGCGCAGACGACACCCAGAGAAGGCGCTCCTCGCGGAAGATTGTCGCCGGCAGAACCGTCTCGCATTGCGTGACGATGGCGAGATCGAGATGCGACTGCATCACCGCCTCGACCAGCATATGCGTGGGCTCGCAGACGACCGTCACCTCGACGCGCGGATTCGAGCGCGAGAATCGCGCCAGCACCTCGGGCAGATAACGGTCGGCGTAGTCGTCCGGCACGCCGAGCCGCACGCGGCCCGCGAGTTCCGCCTCATTGAAGGAGGCGATGGCTTCGAGATTGAGGCGCACGATGCGTCGCGCATAGTCGAGCAAACGCTCGCCTTCCTCCGTGAGGCGCGATTGGCGGCCGTCGCGGGCGAAAAGCTCTTTTCCGAGGCGCTCCTCAAGCCGCTTCATCTGCATCGATACGGCGGACTGGGTCTTGTGCACCAGGCCGGCGGCTCTGGTGAACGAGCCGGCATCGGCGATGGCGACAAAAGTTCGGAGCTGATCGACATCGAGGAGATGGGTCATCGAAACCCTCATACATCATCCTGCGTGATACTATACTGCACAAACATTCGTTTCAATGATTTTCCAGAGTCAGATATAAGATTCAGCAACGGCGGTCCCCCCTCCGCCGTTCCCCGCCCGACGCGACCTCCGCCGGCGGACCCGGACTCTGTTCGGGCCGGTCGACGGCGGTCGCCCGGGTTCCGAAGCCCGAGGATAACGCTATGACGTTGACGCTTACGACCCTGCGTTCGTACGGCTCCCTCGCGCACGCCCTGCGCGAGGCGGCTCTTGTCGCAACGCGCAAATTCCAGACGTTCGCGGAGGCCCGCCGAAACCGGCGCGCAGTGATTTCACTCGCAGAATGCGACGACCGGATGCTCAAGGATATCGGACTGACGCGGTCCGAAGTCATGGGCGCATTGGCCGTACGATTCGGCGAGGATCCGTCCTCCATTCTCAACCGCGACACATCGGTGGGACATCGGCAAGGACTTCGATCAGATATTCTGGTCGCGCAGCCTCGGCGCATGATTATCCAGGGCTTCGCCCAGGGCATCGCCTGACGCCGACCCCAAGATACTTGCGAAAGTGAGCCGGACCGCGAGGTCCGGCTTTTTCGTCAGGCGCGACGCGCACCACCCATCATCTGGCCAAAAATCTGGCTGAGCCCGTCAAGCTGCGCCTGCTGAACCTGTTGGCCGGTCTTGAACATCCCTTGGAGCGCGTCGAGCCCGGCGACCAAGGGATTCTCTTCAGGCATGGAGTCGGCCTGGGGCTGGGTGGGCTTCGGCTGCGCCTGCCCGCCCCCCATCATCGAATTGAGGAGATCGCCCCATACGCCGCCAATCGGATTGGCCGCCTGCGGATTCGGCGCGGGCTGCGCGCCACCCATGCCGCCTCCCATCATGCCGCCGGTCATCATCTTTCCGAGGATATCGGCAAGGCTTCCCGGCTGATTTTGGACATTGGCCCCCATTGCGCCGCCCATCGCCCCGCCCATAGCGCCTCCCATGGCTCCGCTCATGCTGTTGGCGATCTGACTGAGGAGCCCGCCGAAGCCCTGATTGTTCATACCCTTGGTCAGTCCCCCCATCACCATGGAGGCAATGATGGGCAGCATCGATTTGATCACCTGATCCGACAGCCCGGCGAACTGGGCGGCCTGACCCGCAACCGCGCGGCTGACATCCTTTGACCCGAACATCATGCCGAGCACATCGTTGCCCTGCTTCTGCAAATAATCCGGCACGCCGTCGCCGTCGGCGTCCTGAATGTCGTAGGCGGCCCCGTGCTGGCCCTGGGCCATCGCGCCGAGAAACTGCGAGAACTGATCGATGCTTCTGGCCTGGCTCTGCAGGCCCATCGACATGGCGGGCAGGACAGCCCCGACAGCCGCCTGCGCCTGCTGCGTCGAGATGTTGAACTGGCGGGCGAGATTTTGCATCGCTTCGCCGCCCTGCGCCGACTGCATGATTTCCATCAGGTTCATCATGGCTGCGTCTCCGAGGAGGTCGCAGCCTAGAACGAGATGCGCGACGGGGAAACCTCAGGACGCCGCGCCATGCAAGCGGCGCAGCGGTCGTTGTCGTCTAGCGGATGCGGAAGGACGCGGCGTTCGGACCGACCTTGCGCCGGTCATTTTTCACGGCGAGGTCGAGCACGAGCCCGGCGGCGACGACCGCCAGCAGAATGACCGAGGCTTCGAAAGGTTTCCCGACAAATTTGAAGAGCGCGGCCAAAACGAAGCCTGCCGCCGCCGCACGGAGAGTCATTGACATTTCATTGCCCCCGAAGGTTCGCCTTTAGCGGCACTATCAACCAACTGCGCAGCGCATGTCTTAATGGCGTCGATTGCATTTGAGCGATTTGGTCAAATTTTCACGGCAACCCTTGTCGACTTAGCCCCAAAGGTCGGAAGCTTTCGACGATGCGCCAATTAAAATGTCATCTCGTCCCGATGCGGGATTGTTGAGCCTGTCGTTTGCAAACAATTCAACTTTGTTAAATTTGAACCATACCCAACAGGCTCAGGGCGCGCCCGGGCGCGGTCGGGCTTCCAGCCGCGCAATGCACTTCCAGGCGACCAGGACGGAGAAGACGCCGAACAATGCTACGCCGGCGGCGAAGCCGATCAGCGCGCCCTGGGGGCCGCCGAGCCACGCTCCGGCCACCGCGAACGGGATCGTTCCGAACGTCGCGCGGCCCCAGTTGAAAAGCGTCGCATAAAAGGGAAAGCCGAGGTTGTTGAAGGCCGAGTTGGCGACGAAAAGAAATCCCATGAAGAGCCAGGTCGGGCCGCTCCAGATCGTGAAGACGCGCACGAGGTCCGCGGTCAGGTCGGCGACGCCGAACAGGCGGACGATCAGCTCGCGCGCGATGAGGAGAATGATCCACACCAGCGATACATATGCGATGACGAAGATCAGCGAATCCTTGAATGCGCGGCGCATGCGGTCGAAGCGCAGCGCGCCCCAATTCTGGCCAAGGATCGGACCGACGGCGCCGGTGAGGGCGAAGACGCCCCCGAACGCCAGCGGCACGACCCGGTCGATGATGGCGCTTGCGGCGACCGCCGCCTCGCCGAACTGCGCAATGATGCGCGTCATGAAGGCGATGGCGAGCGGCGAGGCGAGATTGGTGAGAATCGCCGGTCCGGCGACCGCAATAACGGCGCGCGCATGTTTTTTCACGCAGGCGAGCCCCGGACGGGCGACGAGATCATGAATCTGCCCCGCGCCGGCCGATCCGACCCCCGC
>JBEVKO010000087.1:0-6452 GCA_040509705.1 Beijerinckiaceae bacterium | reverse complement strand
CGGTGGTGGCAGGCGAACCCGTTCTCGCTGTCGGCGGCCCCGGACGGGCGGACGCTGCGGCTGACCGCCAAGGCCGTCGGCGCGACCAGCTCCGGGCTGCGCCACCTCCCGGTCGGCAACCGGGTCTTCGCCGAAGGGCCCTACGGGGCCTTCACCAGCCTGCACCAGGCCACGGACGCCACCCTGCTGATCGCCGGGGGCGTGGCGGGCGCCTGGCATTACGCCGCCCCGCGCCTTCCCTCGGACTGGGTGCGCGATCGCATCATCGGCGCAATCGAGTCGGCGACGGGAGGACGCGCCAATATCGCTCTCACGGGCGCCCGCATCCGCCGCACCGACGAAGGCCCGCGGCTCGTTCTCGACGGATTCGCTCTCAACGATCAGGGCGGCAAGCCGATGGTTGGCGCGCCGCGCGCGGAGATCGATTTCGATCTCTGGACGCTGCTCTTCGGCGCCGGGGCGGTTCGCCGCGTCGAACTCCACGATGTCGAAGTAAAGCTCGCACTTGATCGCGACGGCCGTATCGCGCTCTCGTCGGAGAAAGGCGCCCAGCCGGTCGCCTCTTACTCCGGCGATTGGCGGAACCTTGTGAGCGCAGCGGCGAGCGTGCTCGCGGGACAGGAGCCGACACTGGCGGGCCTCGATAGGTTGGCGCTGCGCAACGGACGCCTTGTCATCGATGATCCGCATCACGGCGGACAGGTGCGTTACGACAATATCTCCATCGACCTAGATGCGGCGTCGCGCGAACGTCGTCTCACAATCAGTGCGAATAGCGCCGCCAATCCCTGGTCGATCGTTGCGGTTCGCGAAGTCGGCGTTGACGACCACCTTCGCATCGACGTCGCCGGCGTGCCGCTCGCCGATGTCGTCTCGCTGCTGCGCGCGCCCGTTGACGCCAGATCCACCGCTCCGGTGGCGGGCCGCATCATCGCGCGACTTCGCGGCGACGGAACGCCGGACGCGATCCAGGTTGAAGTCGCAACGCGCTCCGGGGCGATGGTTCTGGGACCGGGCACGCCGATGGAAACCGCCGTGTCCAACGTTGCGCTGAAAGCAAGCTGGAGCGCCGCGGACGGCGTTGTGAATTTCGATCGCCTTGGCTGGCGCACCGGCTCGTTTGACGCTGCGCTCTCCGGTTCGATCCGCGCCGACGCCGACGGCGGATGGTCGCTTGATCTGAAGTCCGGCTCAGGCTCCGTCAGGTCCGTTCGCGCCGGTCAGAAGCCGATCGCTTTCAGTCGCGCCGAGGCAAAGTTGAAGTGGGCGCCCGACGGCGTTGTCCATCTTCCGGCCTGGCTGATCGCAGGAGAGGGCTACGAATTTCGCGGCGATGCGCTTATCGCCGGCGATCGGGCGTCCGACGTTTCGCGCTCTACTTTCACCGCAAGCGCGCAGGACGCCACGGTCGCTCTCTCCTTCTGGCCGCCGTTCGTCGCGGATGAGGCGCGCGCGTATTTCATGTGGGCTTTCGTGGGCGGCAAGCTCGATCGGCTTGAGGTAAAGACAAGAATCGACGCTGCGGCGCGCGAAATGCACCGGCGCAACGGCGGCTTGCCGCAGGAGGCCCTCAGCGTTGACCTGGCGCTGTCGGATCTTCGCTTGCTTGTGCACCCCGAGTTTCCGGCGATCGAGGCCGAGCGCGTCAACGGCCGCGCCGACGGCCGATATATTCGCGCGACGACGGCCAGCGCCGCGCTGGAGACTCCTTCGAAATCCCGCGCGACGTTCACCGATGTGGAATTCACCAGCGATATTTCCGAGGACCTCGGCCCGAGCAGGATCGCATTCCGAAGCAAGGGGCCGGCCCAGCCGGTTTTCGATCTGCTCGAGACGCCTCTGCTCAGGAGCGTCGTTGAGATTGGCGACGACCTCGATATTGAGAAGGGCGTGGTCGACCTGCGCGGCTCAGTTACGTTTCCCGTCAAGAAGCCGGCGGAGCCAAATGACATTGGGGTGACGCTCAACGGATCCGTGACGGGACTGACGATCGACGGCGCCGTGCCCGACGACCAGGTCACCGATGTGAAGGCGACGCTTTCGCTCGATCGCGGCCAGTTCGCGATGAAGGGCGATGGACGTGTGAGCGGCGCGCCGGCGACGCTTGATGTGAAGCGCGCGGCGAACGGTTCAGGCGAAGCGTCTCTGTCCGTGGTGCTGGACGATGGCGCCCGCGCGAAGAAGGGCTTGCCGTCCGCGCCTGCGATGACCGGTCCGGTCCCCGTGAAGATGACTCGCATCTTCGGCGGGACGAGGGATCAGCCTTCCCGGATCGAGGCCGATCTCACCCGCGCCAACATCAACGGCGTCGTTCCGGGATGGGTGAAGCCGGCGGGCCGCCCGGGAAAGGTCGCGTTCCTGTACGCGCCGACCACGAAGAAGAATGCGGATATCGAACTTCAGGATTTCGTCGCCGAAAGCGCTGGCTTCCTGCTACGCGGAAGCATCACGCTCGGCCCCGGACACGCGCCGCGGCTTGCAAAGTTTTCGCAGGCTCGCCTGTCGCCCGGCGATGAGGTCAAGCTCGACTGGGAGCGCGTCAACGGCGTCGCCAGGCTCACGATCCGCGGCGCGAATTTTGACGCCCGTCCGCTGATCAGAAATATCTACAATCCGACGCGCGACAACGGCGCCGACGCCCAGGATTTCGAGATCGATCTCAAGACGGCGATTCTGACCGGCCACAACAGCGAGGCGGCGACTAACGTCGAATTCAAGGCGACGCGCCGCGGCGCCGAGCTTAAGCAGCTTCAGCTTGGCGGCAGGTTCGGCAAGTCCGATGTGCGCGGACAGCTCAACCGGCGCGGCGAAGGTCCGGGGCGCATCCTCATCGACAGCGCCGACGCCGGAGCGTTCCTGCGATTCATCGATCTTTATCGGCGCATGGTCGGCGGCCATCTGGCGATTGATGTGGCGGCCGGCGACGCGCGTCAGGACGGCCAGCTCGTCGTCAAGGACTTCGTGCTGCGCAACGAGCCAGCGCTGCGCCGCGCCATAGGCGATCAACCCGCGGGAGGCGATAGCGGCGATGCAGGCCGCGCTCGCGCCCGCATTGCCAGTTCGCCCGCCGGCGACGTCGATTTCGAGAAGGTCCGCGTTGACTTCGTTCGCTCCGCTGGCCGCATCGACGTCAAAGACGGCGTCATGTGGGGGCCGGTGCTCGGCGTGCAGTTCGAAGGCATCGTCGATGCGCCGCGCGACCGCATCGAAGTGACGGGAACGTACGTTCCCGCCTACGCGCTCAACAACGCGTTCGCGCAGGTGCCCGTCGTCGGCGTCATCCTTGGCGGCGGGCAGTATGGCGGACTGTTCGGCGTCAACTTCAAAATCAGCGGATCGTTTCTGGCGCCGGCGGTGATGGTCAATCCGCTGTCGGCGATCACACCCGGCGTCTTCAGGCGCTTTCTCGAATTCAACAAGCAGAGCGTTGAAGGACGGACGCTGGTCGTGCCGCGCGATGTCGGCGAAAGTCGATAGGCGGGATGCGGAAGTTCTTCGCGAGAGGCCCGCTCTCATCCAACGAATCGATCTCGCTCATGCCTCTGGACGATTCCGTCGAAAAGCATCGTGATCCAGTGCGCCCAGCCGTGCGCCCGCTGGATGGCCGAACCGCGTTCGCCGTCTTGAGCGCCAGGATGCGCCGTGCGAATGCGACGGGGCCTTGAACAAGATGGATCCCCAGAGCTTCGCCCGCACGGCTCCGCCGATGAACAGCCGCGTCGCGCCGCTTGTCGTTGCGGCGGCTCTGCTGATGGAGAATCTCGATTCGACGGTCCTGACGACCGCCATCCCCACCATCGCGCCGGATCTTGGCGCCGACCCGATCCATCTCAAGCTCGCCCTGACGTCCTACCTCATGAGCCTCGCGGTGTTCGTACCGGCGAGCGGTTGGATGGCGGATCGGTTCGGAGCCCGCCGCGTCTTCATGTTGGCGATCGCCGTGTTCACGATGGCGTCCATTCTTTGCGCATTCGCGCAGACCCTCAATCAGCTCGTCGCCGCGCGCATCCTGCAGGGCGCGGGCGGCGCGATGATGACTCCCGTGGGTCGCCTCGTCGTCGTCCGCTCTGTCGACAAGCGCAACCTCGTGTCCGCGCTGGCGTGGGTGACGATCCCGGCGTTGATCGGGCCGATCATGGGTCCGCCGCTTGGCGGCCTCGTCCTGTCGTTGACAACATGGCACTGGATTTTCCTGATCAATGTTCCAATCGGCATGATCGGCATCGCCGTCGCATGGCGCTATCTGCCGGATATTCCGCGGCCGCCGCCGCGACGCTTCGACGTGCGCGGCTTCATTCTGTCGGGGGTGGGGCTCTCGGCGCTGGTGATGTCGGCCGCCTTCTTCGGCGCCGGCGGCGCCGATCTCGTGCTGGCGATTGCGCTTCTGTCCGCCGGCGCCGTCTGTCTTGGGATCTACGCGCGGCATGCGCGCCGCGTCTCCGATCCCTTGATCGACCTGACGCTTCTGAAAATCCCGACATTGCGCGCCAGCATGCTTGGCGGCTCGCTGTTTCGCATCGGCGTCGGCGCATCGCCTTTTCTGTTGCCGCTGCTGCTCCAGCTTGGTTTTGGACTGAGCGCGCTATCGTCCGGCCTCATCACCTTCGCATCCGGCGCCGGCGCGCTGCTGATGAAATTCTCAGCGCAGCCGATCCTGTCGGCGATCGGCTTCCGGCGCGCGCTGTTCTGGAACGGCCTTGCCTCGGCGGTTCTAGTCCTGGCGCCGACACTGTTCACATCCTCGACGCCAGGGTTGCTGATCTCGGCCGTCCTCTTCGTGTCAGGATTTCTCAGGTCGCTGCAATTTACTGCGGTGAACGCGCTGACCTTTGCGGACGTGCCCGAGCAACGAATGAGCGCGGCGACGACCTTGCTCGCAGTTGTGCAGCAGACCGCCGCCAGTTTCGGCGTTTCGCTCGCCGCCATTGCTCTCGAAACCTCGATCGCCGCCCATGGACGCGACCAGCTCGCAATCGTCGACTTCACCGCCGCCTTCATTGTGATCGCGATGGTGGCGAGCCTGTCGCTCCTGAGCTTCTACCGTTTGCCCGCCGACGCTGCGCATCAGCTTGTGAGCAAGGGCCAGCCACGAAGCTGACGTTGCGCGCGGCTATTCAGGCCGCAGCAGCACATGCTTCTTGCGCCCGAGCGACAATTTGATTGCGCCTTCCGGATTAAGATCGAGCGGAGTGAGCTTCATCGCATCGTCGGTTACGACGGCGTCATTGACGCGCAGGCCGCCGCCCTTGATCTGCCGGCGCGCTTCGCCGTTCGAGGCGACAAGGTTGACGGCGACGAACGCCTGCAGAATTCCGACGCCGTGCTTGAATTCCTCGGCGCTGATTCTGACCGTCGGCAGCGTCGCCGCCGCGGCTCCTTCTTCGAAGGTCTTTCGGGCGGTCTCTGCGGCGAGCAGCGCGGCGTCGCGTCCATGCAGAAGCGCCGTCGCTTCGGTCGCGAGGACCTTCTTGGCCTCGTTGATCTCGGCGCCGCCGAGCGCGGCCAGGCGCGCGATCTCGCCCATCGGCAGGATCGTGAACAGCTTGAGGAACTTGACGACGTCCGCATCCTCGACATTGCGCCAGTATTGCCAGAAATCGTATGGGCTGAACTGATCGGCGTTGAGCCAGACGGCGCCTTGGGCGGTCTTGCCCATCTTCGCCCCCGATGAGGTCGTGAGCAACGGCGTCGTCAGCGCGTAGAGCTGGTGGGTTCCCATCCGGCGGCCGAGATCGACGCCATTGATGATGTTGCCCCACTGGTCCGATCCGCCCATCTGAAGCAAGCAATTCTCGCGCTTCGCCAGTTCGACGAAGTCGTACGCCTGGCAGACCATGTAATTGAATTCGATGAAGCTCATCTCCTGCTCGCGCTCGAGCCTGATGCGGACCGAATCCATGGTCAGCATGCGATTGACGGAGAAATGGCGGCCGACGTCGCGCAGCATCTCGATATAGTTCAGCTTCGTGAGCCAGTCGGCGTTGTCCAGCATGATCGCGTCGGTCTTCCCGTCGCCATAGCGCAGGACCTTGCTGAAGACGCCCTTGATGCTCGCCTTGTTGGCCTCGATTTCCTCGATCGTGCGCATGGGACGCGATTCGTCCTTGCCCGACGGATCGCCGACCATCGTGGTGCCGCCGCCCATCAGCGTGATCGGCTTGTTGCCGCTCTGCTGCAACCAGTACAGCATCATCATGGTGAGATAGTTGCCGATGTGCAGCGACGGCGCAGTGCAGTCGTAACCGACATAGCTGATCGCCTCGCCCTTGGCGGCAGCTGCGTCGAGCCCCTCAAAATCGGAGCATTGGTGGATGAAGCCGCGCTCCTGCAGCGTACCCAGAAATTCGGATTTGGGTGAAAAGTTCGACATGGCCCTTGAGCCTTCCTTTTTCGGGGGCGACCCGATCTCTTGAGCAGCCGCAGTTCGCGGCGCGCTTGTCAGCTTCTGCGGC
>JBEVKO010000086.1:0-10477 GCA_040509705.1 Beijerinckiaceae bacterium | reverse complement strand
ATTCCGCTTCATCACCTGGCCGTCGCTGGCGCAGCTCTATCTCACTTGCACGCTGCTCTCGACCATCTGGACGCTCGGCGATTTCAACAGCGTCTATCTGCTCACCGGCGGCGGGCCGGCCGATCTGACGCATGTGCTGGCGACGCTCGGCATCCGCTATTTGCGGCATGCGGAGGTCAGCCTGTCGATGGCGACGATCGTGTGCGCGCTGCCGCTGATCCTGCCGCTGGTTTATTTCATGATGAAGCGGCTGTCGAAATGAACCAGACGTCGTTCAAATCCGTCGCCACGGAAGCTAAGCTGCTTCTCATCGGCATTCCCGTGCTGATCTGGACGCTTCTGCCGATCTATCATCTCGTGCTGTTTGCGCTGTCGGACAAGGATTCCGCCTTCTCCGGCAATCTCTGGCCGGCGAATCCGACGCTGCGCAATTTTGAGATCGTGCTCGGCCAGCAGCATTATTACCTTACGCATTTCTGGCGGCAGCTCTGGAACTCGGTGTTCATCGCCACGATGACCGGCGTCCTGACGCTGCTCGTGGCGACCATGGCGGCGTTCGCGATCAGCCGCCTCAAGGCGCCCGGCGGGCGCTTGGTGATGAATCTCGCATTGTTCACCTATGTCATCCCGGCGGCGTTCCTTGCAGTGCCGATGGATCGGACAATGGGGAATTACGGGCTGCTCAACAGCCAGTGGTCGCTGATCCTCGCGATGATGACGATCGCGTCTCCCTATGCGATCTGGGTGCTCAAGCAGGCGTCCGACAAATTGCCGGCTGAGCTCGACGAAGCGGCCATCGTCGATGGCGCGACGCCTCTGCAGCTGTTCCGGCTGGTTTATCTCCCGCTGATGGCGCCATCGCTGGTGGCGATCGGCGCCTATGCGATCCTGCTGGCCTGGAACGAATATCTCTATGCGTTTCTGCTGCTGTCGGTCGATACCTCGATCCCGCTGTCGGTGGCGCTCGGCAATTTCCTCGCGGCGGACGATTCGCCCTGGCACCTTCTGATGACGGTCGGGTTCATCTACGCGCTGCCGCCGGCGGCGGTCTATTACGTGTTCCGCAAGTATATGGTCGCCGGCCTGACGGCGGGCGCGACCAAGGGGTAACGTCATCCCGGGCAGCAGCTTATGGGCTCCGGGTTCTCGCTGCGCTCGCCCCGGAATGACGGGAACATGACCATCGGCCCGCGACACTGTGAAAGTTGACACCGGGCGCCGCCGCGTCCCATGACCCCGGCCGACTTTCCGCCAGCGGTTCCGACATGTCCGATCCCGACATCATCTCCACTGACGCGCTCATCATCGGGGCCGGCCCGGTCGGGCTGTTCGCAGTGTTCGAACTCGGGCTGCTGGATATCCGCGCCCATCTCATCGACATCCTGCCGAAGCCGGGCGGCCAGTGCGCCGAACTCTATCCCGAGAAGCCGATCTACGACATTCCGGGTTTTCCGATCGTCACGGGACAGGGGCTCGTCGAAAACCTGATGGCGCAGATCAAGCCGTTCCATCCGACGTTCCACTACAGCGACATGGCCGCCGAGGTGACGTCGATCGGCGACGCGACGGCGCCGAAATTCAGGGTGAAGACCGATGGCGGCCTGACATTTGAAACCCGCACGATCCTGATCGCCGCGGGCGGCGGGTCGTTCCAGCCGAAGAAGCCGCCCATTCCAGGCATCGACGCCTATGAGGGCGACGGCGTGATCTACGCGGTGCGCAAGATGGAGACGTTTCGCGGACGCCGCGTGCTTATCGTCGGCGGCGGCGATTCAGCGCTCGACTGGACGCTCAATCTTCAGCCCGTCGCCGAGCGCGTGACGCTCATGCACCGACGCGATGAATTCCGCGCCGCGCCGCATTCGGTCGAGCAGATGCGCGCGCTGGTCGCGGATGGAAAGATGGATCTGAGGATCGGTCAGGTGACGGGGCTCAAGGGCCCGGCGCCGAAGCTCGAGGCGGCGGTCTGCCGCGGGAACGACAACGCTGTCTTCGAGATTCCGTGCGATGCGATGATGCCGTTCTTCGGCCTGACGATGAAACTCGGGCCGATCGCCAACTGGGGCATTCACCTCAACGAGAATCTCATTCCCGTCGGCACCGAGACGTTCGAGACATCCGTGCCGGGAATTTTCGCCGTCGGCGACATCAACTCCTATCCGGGCAAGCTCAAGCTGATCCTGTCGGGCTTCCATGAAGCGGCGCTCGCGGCCCAGAAGGTCTATCGCTATGTCTATCCCGACAAGCGCCTCGTCTTTCAGTACACGACGTCGTCAACCAGCCTGCAGAAGAAGCTCGGCGTCGCCTGAGCCGAACGGCCATTTTCTGTAGTCGCAGCAGCATTTGCGGCCGTTCAATTGACCCGTGCGTCAACGCACAACGACGATGCGGAACCCGGTGCATAACAAACTCACACGGAACGCGCTGTTCCGTACGAGACACCGGAGACGGACGATGACCATCCTGAAGAAGACTCTCACCGCCGCTGTCGGCGCGATCGCGCTGGCTGGCGCGATGACCCTCTCGGCCTCGCAGGCGGAAGCTCGCTACTGGCGCGGCTACGGCTACGGGTACGGCGGCGGCGCCCTCGCAGCCGGAATCATTGGCGGCCTCGCGCTTGGCGCGATTGCGGCCTCGGCGGCCCAGCCCCGTCCCGTGTATGTCGTCGGCGGCGGCTGCTACAGGGTCCGTCGCACGGTTTGGAGCCCCTACTACGGCGCCTATGTCACCCGCCGCGGCACCGTGTGCGACTGAGCAAACCCGGATCGATCGATCCCGAAGCCCCGCCGGTCCGGCGGGGCTTTTGCTTTTGGGGCAATTGCATCCTCGCCTTGTGCGACGGCGCACATCGTCCCATCCTCACGGCAGGCCACAACAGGCCATCGGAGCGAGGGGCTCCCCAAAAGGAGATGATCCAGATGTTTTCCCGGACGATGACGGCCGCTCTGGCCACTGCTGCGCTGGCTGGCGCGATGATGGCCACGGGCTCGAACGAAGCCGAGGCGCGCTGGCGTCGTGGATACTATGGCGGATATGGCGGCGCGGTCGCAGCCGGCGTCGTCGGCGGCCTCGCGCTCGGCGCGATTGCAGCTTCGGCGGCCCAGCCCCGTCCCGTCTATGTCGAGGGCGGGCGCTGCTACAAGGTCCGCCGCTCGGTGTGGAGCGACTACCATGGCGCTTATGTTACGCGCCGCGTGACGGTCTGCGACTGATCCTCACGGCTGCTGTGTACGAGGGAGCCCCGCCGATCGGCGGGGTTTCTTTTTCGATCAGCGGGCAAACTCGGCCCGGATCGCCGCCGTGTGTTCGCCTATGGCGGGTACAGGTCCAAGGCTTGGGGCATCGCCGCGCACAACGGCGGCAGGACCTAGAAGCCGCGCCAGACCCGATGGCGTTGCGACGTCGACGAAGCGGTTCTGCGGATGCGCCACGACATCGTCGAGATCCGACAGCCGTCCATAAGCGATGCGCGCGCCCTGCAAGGTCTCGAGATGCGCATCGCGCGGACGCGACGCGAAGTATTCTCCAACAAGCGCGTCCGTTTCCGCACGATTGGAGACGCGCGCCAGGTTCGTCGCAAAGCGCGGATCGTCCGACAGCGCCGGCGCGCCCATGACGACGCAGAGATCGCGCCATTCCCGATCATTCTGAATCGAGATCAGGAGCGCTTTGCCGTCGGCGCAGGAAAACGCGCCGTAGGGCGCAATCGTCGGATGCTTGAGGCCGGCGCGCGCCGGCTTTTGGCCGCCATAGGCGTATTGCAGATAAGGCACATTCATCCAGTCCGCGACGGCATGGTAGAGCGAGACGTCGATGGCGCGTCCTTCGCCGGTGAGGCCGCGCCCGATCAGCGCCTGCAGCATCGCCTGATAGGCGGTCATGCCGGCGGCGATGTCACACACCGAGACTCCGGTTCGGCCGGGACCATGTTCGTTACCGGTCAGATCGGCCAGACCCGACTCGGCCTGCACGAGAAGATCGTAGGCCTTGAGGTCCTTCAACGGGCCGTCTTCGCCGTAGCCCGAGATCGAGCAGGCGATCAGGCGCGGGTAACGCCTGCACAGCTCATCAATTCCAAAGCCAAGTTTTGCAACGGCGCCGGGCGCAAGATTCTGAATGAAAATGTCAGCCTGCGAAATGAGCCGCTCCAGCAGCGCGGCGTCCGTTGGCTCGCGCAGATCAAGGACGCAGGATTCCTTGCCGCGATTGAGCCAGACGAAATACGCGCTTTCACCATGCACAGCCCTGTCGTAGCCGCGGGCGAAGTCGCCTTCGGGCCGCTCAATCTTGATGACGCGCGCGCCAGCGTCCGCGAGGCGAGAGGACGCATAGGGCGCCGCGACCGCCTGTTCGACGCTGACGACGAGCACACCTTCAAGATCATTCATGATGGATTCCCAAACCGAAGTTGACGCAGTCCGGCGAAAGCGTGGTAGTGCCGATCATGCGGCGGGGGAAGTCCGCTGCGTTGGTCCCTGGGGGAGATTGCAATGACGCGGGACGCCGCCATCGCCGCGGTGCGAGAGCACTTCGATTCAGGCGCGTTCCGCGAGACGCTGCAGCGGCGCATCGCAATCCCGACGGAAAGCCAGAACGAGGCGCGCGGACCTGACCTTAAGCGTTATCTCGACGAAGAGATGATTCCGGCGCTCGCCGCCATGGGATTCTCGTGCAAACTTCTCTCGCATCCCAAATCGCGCGCGCCTTTCCTCTGCGCCGAACGCATCGAGGACAGAGCCCAGGCGACTGTGCTCGGCTACGGGCATGGCGATGTCATTCGCGGACTGGATGCGATGTGGAAGCCCGGCCTGTCGCCGTGGACGATTACCGAACAGGATGGCCGCTGGTACGGTCGCGGCGTCGTCGACAACAAGGGTCAACATGCGATCAATCTCGCCGCGCAGGCTGCGGTGCTGAAAACCCGCGGCAAGCTCGGCTTCAATGCGAAGTGGCTGATCGAGATGGGCGAGGAAACCGGCTCGCCCGGATTGCGCGAGCTGTGCTCAGAACATCCGGAGCTGTTTCGCGCGGACCTGCTTCTAGCTTCAGATGGGCCGCGCCTGTCGGCGTCGCGTCCGACATTGTTTCTCGGCGCGCGCGGCGCGCTGTCGCTTGATCTTTCCATCGACGCGCGCGCCGGCGGTCATCATTCGGGCAACTGGGGCGGGCTCCTTTCCAATCCGGGGATCATCCTGTCGCATGCGATCGCCTCCATCGTCGGCGCCAACGGCCAGATCAGGGTGCCCGAACTGACGCCGCCGGCTATTCCGGATTCAGTTCGACAGGCGCTCGCCGACTGCGTCGTCGACGGCGGACCGGACGGACCGGCGATCGAGCCGTGGTGGGGCGAGCCTGGACTGACGGCGGCGGAGAAGGTGTTCGGCTGGTGCAATTTCGAGGTGCTGGCGTTCGAGTGCGGAACGCCGGCGACGCCGGTCAACGCCATTCCGCCGCGCGCCTGGGCGCGGTGCCAGCTTCGCTTCGTCGTCGGGGTCGATCAGGACGCGGTGCTTCCGGCGCTTCGCCGCCATCTCGAACGCCAGGGTCTGCACATGGTGAAGGTCGCGCCGTCGCGCGAAGAAGTCTTCGGCGCGACGCGTCTTGATCCGGACGATCCGTGGGTCGTGTGGGCGGCGCGCTCGGTCGAACAAACGACCGGCGCGAAGCCCGCGGTGCTGCCCAATCTCGGCGGGGCGTTGCCGAACGATATTTTCGCGGACCTGCTCGGCCTTCCGACGGTGTGGGTTCCGCATTCCTATCCCGGCTGCTCGCAGCATGCGCCGAACGAGCACGTTCCCGTCGCGCTGGTGCGCGAGGCGCTCGAGATCATGGCGGGGCTTTACTGGGATCTTGGCGAACCCGCCAGCCTGCCGAAGCGCGCCTGAATTTCGGCGAGCGCTCCGCGGAAGGGCGCGAAACGAAACGCGATGCGATGCTCACCCGGTGGAACCGCCACCGCGCGAAAGAGCACATTGGCGCGCAGAACCGGCGTTGCGACGCCGTCGATGGTCGCGCGCCACCACGGCATCCACGGATCGTTCAGCACCAGCCAGCCGCCATCCGGCGACGTGACCGCAACGTCGATCGCGCTGTTGCCGTAGCGCAGAATGCGCGCTTCTCCTTCTCGGCGCGACGCCGGCTGTGGAGAAGCGACGGTTTGGTCCAGCAGGACCGTGCGGCGCGGATCGACATCGGGCCAGCGTCCGTCTTTCAGCAGCTGCTCGAAATCCGCGGTCTGGGCTTCGGAGGCGAAGAGCACGCGCGGCAGAGCGTTCAGGTTTTCGTAGATGAAACCGTCCGCCGTTCGCGCCACAGGCGGCCAGGCGCCGTCGCCGATTGAAGGATCGATCTTTTCGATGGGGACGCCGGTTGCGATGAAGCGCAGGCCGAGCATGTCGCTAAGGCGCGTGCGGTAGGATGGCATCAGCGGCGAGAAGCTGCGCTGATCCGGCAACGCCACATGATCGCCGGCGCCGGTCGCGCGGGTATAGAGCCCAAGCCGCACGGGATTATAGCCCAGCGTGTTCTCGAGCCCATGCACGAGGCTGGCGTTCGGCCAATGGAAACCAAGCGCGGCAAGCTCGATCCGGTCGCGACGATCGGGCGTTGCGATCGCATGCTGCTTCAGGAAGGCGATCGTCTCATTGCGCGTATCCGGCCGCAGCACGTCGTAGGTAGCGGGCGGCAATGCGCTTGCGCCGTTAGGCCCGTTGTTGAAGGCGAGATCGCCGGTCGTGACGGCGATCAGCGCCAGCGCGGCGAGATGTGCGCGTCCGGCCTGCGTCAGCTTCCATGCGAGCGCGAGCACGGCTATTCCAGCGGCGAACGAGAGCGAGGCCCAGATCAGCGGAAGCGGAACCATCGACATCCGGCCGATGTAGGCGCCGAGCGCCGGCGCCGCGAGGAAGGGCGAAATGATCAGAACGAGCTCCGCCCCGCGCTGCCAGGGCGCGCGTCGGGGCTGCGCGCCGGTCAGGAGAAGATGCGCGAGCCAGCCGCAACCATAGGCGAGAAAGAATCCGATGAGGAATGTAGCGTCTGCGGGGCGGCGATAAAGCGATGCGCCCGGCAGCGCTTCGTAGAGAAGCCTGAAGACAGGCGTGTACCAGCAGAGCGCATAGACAAGCGAGATCAGAAGGCCGATCGAAAAGAACCTGATTTCGCGACTCCATAGTGCTCCGCGTACGATCCCGGACGTGACGAGGAGCAAAATCGGCGCGGCGCCGATATAGAGCACGCCCATGTTCTGAGCGGTGAACAGGCCCGTTTCGCGCCAGGCGAAGCTCGGCGGACCCCAGTATTTCTCCATCTCATAGGCGGCTCCGAAGAGATGCGGAATGAAGGTCGTGATGAGCAGCGCCGGATGCAGCGAGCCGCGCCCGGCGCCGATGAAATCAATCGCCGGCCGATTGGACTGTTCTGCAAGCAGCCATGTCAATGCGATCGGCGGCAAGGTGAGGATTGCGCCGACGATGGCGCCGGCGACGAGCGGCGCGATGCTTCTGCGAATGGCGCTTGCGCGATTTTCGCTCCGCAGCCAGTGCGCAACGAGCCAGGCGGCGAGGACATAGAGCCCGAGCAGCGACACCTGATCGCGTCCCAGCATGATCAGCGCGGCCGCCAATCCGGCTGCAGCGCCATAAAGCATGGATGAGCGTTGGAGCGCGCGATCCAGCAGAAGGAGCGCAATCGGCAAATAGCTGAGGCTGAGAATCTGGCCGATATGCTGCACGCGCCAGGCGGCCGAACCGCCGAAGAAAAAAATGAGCGCCGCAATCGCCGCGCCGCCCCAATGCCAGTTGCGGTCGCGGAAGAAAATCACGATAGCGATTGCGCCGGCGAACAGCGCGCCGAAGGTCGTGGCGTCCATCGCGCGCAGCGACGGCGCCTTGTCGAAAAGCGCCAGCAAGAGGAAAAGTGGCGAGAAGATCAGCGATTGTGGATCGGCGATCTGCGGCGCTCCGGAGAAAACGTTGGGCGTCCAGAGAAAGGATTCGCCCGCATGAATCGAACGCGCAAGAAATTGAAGCTGGGGCTGGAAATGCGCCTTGGCGTCCCACGGTATGGTGACGGCGCCTGTGAGCCAAGGCCAGCAGCAGATGAGCCAGGCGGCGAAGCATAGCGCGAGGACGGGCAGAAGCGGCCAGCGCCGCGTCTCGTCAGCTTCGCCCCGATAGCTCCGCACGTTCAGCCGTCATTCCGGATCGCGCGCAGCGGCTGTCCGGAACCTATGCAGCAAGACATCGCAAAACTTGGTTCCGGGCCGGCGCGTTTCGCGCGTCCCGGAATGACAACATTGTTAAGATGGTGGGTTCGATTCAACGCGTCACGAACAGGCATCGGCAACGCCCGACCGTCAGTCCTTGACCTGCGCGCGCGAGGCCAGCGCCTCGAAGTCGATGATGTGTCCTGCGCGATCACGCTTTGATGCGAGATAGCGGACGTTCTCCGCAGTCGGTCGGCCCAGCACGCGCTCGTGCGACACGACTTCGAGCCCGGCGCGCTTCAGAGCGCCGATCTTCTGCGGATTATTGGTGAGCGCGCGCACCTTCGTCACGCCGAGCTGGCGCAGCATCTCCGCGCCAAAATCGAAGCGGCGCTGATCGAGGCCGAAGCCCAGCACCTCATCCGCATCGTAGGTGTCAAAACCCTGACTCTGCAGCTTGTAGGCGCGCATCTTGTTGGCGATGCCGTTGCCGCGGCCTTCCTGGTCCAGATACAGGATGATTCCGCCGCCTTCGCGCGCCATGCCCTGCGCCGTATCGCGCAGCTGATCGCCGCAGTCGCATTTGAGGCTGCCGAAGAGATCGCCCGTCAAACACGCCGAATGAATCCGCATCGGGACGGGCTCGGCGAAATCGGGGCGGCCAATGACGATCGCCACATGGTCGCGCAGACCTTCGCCGCCGCGAAACACGACGAATTCGGTATCAGGCGCGCCCTCGAGCGGCACTGGCGCGCGTCCAACGATGCGCAATTCGCGCAGCTTGGCGCGGCGATAGCCGAGGATGGACGCCGCATCGACGCGGACGACGCTGGCTTCGACCGGGCCGACTTCGCCCAGCGGGATGACGACGACGGCGGGCAGAACGTAGGACAGGGCCGCAAGCTCGACAGCGACCTCATCCAGCTTGATCGACGGCGCAACGGGAGCGTCGATCTTCGCATCGGTATGCAGAGACAGCCGCTCGATGCGCGCCAGGTCGATCATCGGCAGTGCGATGGCGCCAGGGCCAGTTCGCTCGACGCCGAGGCGCCGTAAGCGCGCTGACGGAAGTACAAGCCGCGCGCGACCGGCGGCGAATTTTTCAAGCGTCGTCGCCATGTCGACGTCGAGTCCCTCGATGCCGACGGCGAGGATCGACTGGTCTGCATCGACGATCGCGACCGGGCGACCGGCGCGATAGTCGGCGATGGCGCGGTCGACCGCGATCACGTCGCTGTGGGGAAGCAGACTGAACATGCTCGAACTCTTTTCGTTACGCCCCACTTGCCGACAAACCCCGGTCAAAGCACCGGTTTCGACGTATGGACCTGCATTCCTGGGGCGAAGGGTTAGACCAGCAAGTATGACCGGTCGATGAACGTTTAGTCAGCCAGATCGGCCCAGTCATTTTGAGCGTCCCGCTTGCATGACATTGCGGGCCTGTCGCATGGTCTCGGCTCCGCCGGTCAAGATGGGGAAAGCGCACAGGATCCTCAAGACGGCCGCTGGACGGAGACAGGGAGTAATACATGCCGCTGCAATCCGGTTCCACGGACGGCTATTCGCCGGTCGCCAAATTTCTGCATTGGGTGGTCGCCGCAGGCGTCTTCGGCATGGTCCCGGTGGGCTTGTACATGGTGTGGCGCGGCGCCGCGACCGACTTCGACGCCACGACCAACACCCTCTACTCAACCCATAAGCTGATTGGTTTCACACTGCTGTGGATCATCCTCATTCGCGTCGTCTATCGACTGCGCATCGGCGCCCCGGCGCCGGCGGCGACGCTCACCCGTTTCGAGCGGATCGCCTCCACCACAGTTCATCATCTCCTCTATGTGCTGTTGGTCGCGGTGCCTATCATGGGCTGGCTCGGGGTCTCGGCCTATGGTGCGCGCGATGTGTTCGGGCTGTTCAGCATTCCGCCGCTGCTCGCGGACAATCAGGAGTTGGGTGAAGCGCTCCTGAAGGTCCATCGCAATCTTGCTATCGTTCTCGCCACTTTTGTTGCGGTGCATATCTGCGGGGCGCTGATGCACGGCCTCATCAAGCAGGACGGCGTGATCAATCGGATGATCGGCTGGTGGCCGCTGCGCAAATGACGCGAAGCCAACCCAAGCAGGGTTGCAGACGCGGCAGCGTCTCAACTCGTCTCGTCAGCTGGTCTTGGGCGGGGCGCGATGGCACTGGTGGCCGGACTGAGACTGGTCCTGCGCGGGAGGAGGGGAACCTGATTGGGCGAAGGCCGATGCGGCCATCAAAAGCGCTGCGCCT
>JBEVKO010000085.1:0-3228 GCA_040509705.1 Beijerinckiaceae bacterium | reverse complement strand
TCTGCAGGGCGCGCCTGAGCTGCTGCTCGGCCATCGGACCGAGAATGAGTCCCACAACCATCGGCGCCACCGGATAGTCATAGCGTCGCATCAGGAAGCCGAGGAAACCGAACACGAAGAGCATCGTCAGCTCTACGACCGACGCCTTCGCAGCCATTGTGCCCATCGCAGCGAAAACGAGAATGCCTGCGTAGAGCCACGGTTGCGGAATTGCGAGCAGATGCACCCAGAGACCGACCAGCGGAAGGTTGATCACGAGCAGCATCGCGTTGGCGATGAACAGGCTGGCGATGAGCCCCCACACGAGATCAGGCTTCTCCGCGAACAGCAGCGGGCCTGGATTGAGACCGTACTGCTGAAAGCCGGCGAGCATGATCGCCGCCGTCGCCGATGTCGGAAGCCCGAGCGTCAGAAGTGGAACAAGAGTGCCGGCCGCCGACGCATTGTTGGCGGCTTCCGGACCAGCGACGCCCTCGATCGCGCCATTGCCCCATTCTTCCGGCCGCTTGCACAGGCGCTTCTCGGTCGAATAGCTCAGGAAAGTCGGTACTTCCGCGCCTCCGGCCGGAAGCGCTCCGATCGGAAAGCCGTACAGCGTGCCGCGCAGCCAAGCACCCCATGACCGGCGCCAGTCCTCGCCGGTCATCCACAGCGATCCCCTGATCGGCTCGATGGTTTCTTCGCCCTTGTGGCGCTTCGACGCGACATAGAGAGCTTCGCCGACTGCAAAGAGCCCGACCGCGAGCGTTGTGACTTCGACGCCGTCGAGCAGTTCAGGAATGCCGAAAGACATGCGCGCCTGGCCCGTCAACCGGTCGATGCCGACGAGACCAAGCACAAGACCGAGCGCAAGGCTCGTCAGCCCGCGCAGCGGCGAATCGCCGAACGTCGCCGACACCGTGACGAAGGCGAGAACCATCAGCGCGAAATAGTCCCAGGGGCCGAACTTCACCGCGATGTCGACGAGCCACGGTGCGAGAAAGGCGAGCCCGATCGTGGCGATGGTTCCGGCGACGAAGGAACCGATCGCAGCGGTCGCGAGCGCAGGCCCGCCGCGGCCAGCCTTCGCCATCTTGTTTCCTTCAAGCGCTGTGGCGAGGGAAGCGGATTCGCCCGGCGCATTGATCAGGATGGCCGTTGTCGAGCCGCCATACATGCCGCCGTAATAGACGCCTGCGAACATGATGATCGAGCCTGTCGGGTCGAGCTTGAAGGTGACGGGCAGAAGCAGCGCAACCGTCAGCGCCGGACCTATCCCTGGCAGGACGCCGACCGCTGTGCCGAGAAAGACGCCGATCATCGCGAACATCAGATTCGTCGGTTGAATGGCGATCAGGAAGCCTTGTGCAAGGGCGGCGAGGACGTCCATTGCGTGTCCTCAGCCCAGCAGCTTCTCAATCGGTCCTTGAGGCAGGCCGAGCGTCAGCAGTTTCGTGAACAGGACATAGATGACAGTCGCCGTGACGGCGCCGATGACGACGTCGGTCACGAAAGCTCTGCGTCCGAATGCGCGCGCCGTGCAGGCGAAGAGAACGGTCATGGCGAAAATGAAACCGATGCCGAGCGGAATGCTGGCGATGAGAACGAGCAGACCTGCCATGATCCAGCCGATCGCCACCGAATCGAGCGCATCCGCCTCGATATTGAACCCGCCGCGGAATGCGACAGCGAGATGCGCGAGGCCGAGCAGGGCGACGATGGCCGCGATCGCCTGCGGA
This sequence comes from Beijerinckiaceae bacterium, assembly GCA_040509705.1. Taxonomy (GTDB): domain Bacteria; phylum Pseudomonadota; class Alphaproteobacteria; order Rhizobiales; family Beijerinckiaceae; genus Terrirubrum. Next base: position 1,510 of record JBEVKO010000085.1, on the reverse strand, counting down.
ACCGTCTTTGGCCCCATGCCGTAGGCTGTAGGCTGGTTGACGTTGGATGCGTCCCATAAAACGACAACAGCGATCGCAAGCAGCGCGACCCCGACAACGAGGGGAACGCGGTCCACTCCGGTGTTGCTGGCCTTCTCCATTGGGCGCGTTCCTTGCTGAAGAAAACGCCGCCCGAAGGCGGCGTTTGACTTGTTGGGGGCGCTCTTACTTTACAAGCCCGACGGTCTTCATGACATCCGTCACGCGCTTGTTTTCTTCCTTGAGGAAGGCGTCGAAGGCCGGCCCGGAGAGATAGGAATCATCCCAGCCGCGCTGCTTCAGGACTTCGGCCCATTGCGGCGACTTCACCATCTTTTCGATTGCGTCCGTCAACGCTTTGCGCTGATCAGCCGTGATTCCAGGAGGGGCTACGACCGAGCGCCAGTTCAGAACCTCAAGGTTGATCCCCTGCTCCATGAGCGTCGGCGTCGGATTGTCGGCGAGCCGCTTCGCGGAGCTGACTGCGATAGCGCGCAGCTTGCCGGCCTTGATCTGACCTTCAAATTCTCCCCATCCCGAGATTCCGGCCGTGACGCGGCCGCCGAGCAGAGCGGCCAGGGCCTCGCCGCCGCCAGAGAAGGGAATATAGTTGATCTTGCTCGCGTCAGCGCCGACGGCGCCGGCGAAGAGCGCAGCCATGATGTGATCGACGCCGCCGGCCGATCCGCCGGCCCAGATAACTTTCGCCGGGTCGGCCTTGAGCAACGTCGCGAGATCCTTTGCGTCCTTCACCGGCGAATTTGCAGGAACGACGATAACCTCCGATTCCGACGTCAGGCGTGCAATCGGCGTGATCTGGTCGAGGTTGACCGGGGACTTGTTGAGGATGATCGCGCCAACCATGACGAAGCCGTTGACCATCAACTGGTTGCCGTCGCCCTTCGCCGAGTTGACGAACTGGGCGAGGCCAACGGTTCCGCCGGCGCCGGCGACATTGGTCACCTGCACGCTCTTGGCGGCGCCTGACGCCATCATCGCCTGCTGCATGGAGCGCGCGGTGGCGTCCCATCCGCCGCCGGGAGCGGCAGGCGCCATCAGCTTGATCTCCATCTGGGCCGATGCTGCGGTCGCGAACATTGCGAAAGAGGCGGCGGACATGGCCAGGAGGGCGCGTCGGCCAAGGGTGAGCATGTGCGTTTCCTCGTTTGTTACGGAGCTTTGGGCGACCCGTAGTGGCTAGGCGAGGACCCCGCAAGGCTGCCATGACTTTCGGTTCGGCGGCGGATCACCTATTTCACATTGAAGCGTCAGGAGCCGGCCTTATGAGCGAGTTCGACGTCGATCTGTTTGTCATCGGAGCGGGCTCCGGCGGCGTGCGCGCCGCGCGAGTGGCCGGCGTCTATGGCGCACGCGTGATGATCGCCGAAGACGATCGCATCGGCGGCACATGCGTGATCCGCGGCTGTGTGCCGAAGAAATTGCTCGTCTATGCGAGCCGCTACAGGGATGATTTCGCCGACGCCGCCGGCTT
>JBEVKO010000084.1:0-9902 GCA_040509705.1 Beijerinckiaceae bacterium | reverse complement strand
ACGTCGATGAGCAGTTCGCCATCCTTGAGCCGACGTCCTGACCGGACGTGATCCACGATTTCGGCAACTCCCGGCGCAAGACGGACCATTGCGCCGTTAAACGCTCGCAAGACATGTGGGACGCCTTGCGCCTTCGCAAAGGCTGCGTGCTCTGTCAGGTGAAGCGCCTCGCCATGCGCGGGCACCGCGATTTTTGGCCGCACCCATTCATACATCCGCTTCAACTCTTCGAGCCGCGGATGCCCCGACACATGAACGAGATGCGTGCGATCGGTTATGACCTCGACGCCTGCTTTCACCAGATTGTTGAGTATGCGATTGACCGACTTCTCGTTTCCGGGGATCGCACGGGACGAAAAAATGACCCTGTCCCCGGCCGCCAAGGAAATGTCCGGATGATCGTCGATGGCGACGCGCGCCATTGCCGCGCGCGGCTCGCCCTGACTGCCGGTCAGCAACGCCACGACTTTATTGCGGGGCAACCGCTGGAGCGCGTCCGGCCCTAGGAACGGCTTCAAACCGTCAAGGAGACCCAGTTCGCGCGAGACTTGCTCGACCCGATCCATCGCTCGACCGACAATTGCGACCTGACGATTGGCCGCTTCCGCGGCCTCCGCCACCGCACGCATGCGCGCCACATTTGACGCAAAGGTGGTCACGACGACACGGTGCGATGATTTATCAATAATGTCCCGAAGCGTGCGTGCGACATCGGCCTCGCTCGGGCTGATCCCATCGCGCAGCACGTTCGTTGAGTCGCAAATCAGAGCGAGCACGCCCTCATCGCCAATCGCTTTGAATCGCGCTTCGTCCGTAGGCGCGCCGATAACCGGCGTCGGGTCAATTTTCCAGTCGCCCGTGTGTACGATGTTGCCCAACGGCGTGCGGACGATGAGCGCGTTCGATTCAGGAATGGAGTGCGCGACGTTGACGAATTCGCATGCGAATGGGCCAAGTGCAAAGGGGACGCCTGCTGCGACGGTCACGATCTGAAGCTTGGGCGTATTGGACTCTTGAAGCTTGCGGATCTCCAACAACCCGGTTGAAAACCGCGTAGCGTAAACCGGCGCCCGCAGCTGCGGCCAGAGATCGACCAGCGCCCCTATATGGTCTTCATGCGCGTGCGTAATGACAATGCCCAGCAGGTCTTTGCGCCGCTGCTCAATAAAGGTGAGATCAGGAAGAATGATCTCGACGCCAGGGAGCTCATCGCCCGCGAAACTGATGCCGCAATCGACAAGTATCCATTTCTTCCGCCCTTCGGGGCCAAACCCATAGAGCGCGGCGTTCATGCCAATCTCGCCAAGGCCGCCAAGCGGAGCAAAGACCAGTTCGTCAGCGCCCGATTGAGCCATGATCAAGCCGCCTTCCCGCGCAGCATGACCTCGCCTGCATCAATGATCTGTTCGCCAGCGTCGGTCACGACGAGCAGCCGACCATCCTCGTCGATGCCGGTGTAGGTTCCAGTCACCGTTCGATCCGGCAGACTGACGCTGACCGGACCGCCGACGCCCGCGGCTGCGTCGATCCAGTCCGCCCGAATGGATGCGAAGTCTCTGGCGCAATCCCATTGCTCAAGGCGGGATGCGAAAGCGTCGGTCAATGCCGCGAACACGTCGTTTGCGTCGCACTCCCAACCCAGTTCGGCAAGATCTGTCGCGGCATAAGGGAGATTTGCCGGGTGATGCTTCACGTTGACCCCGACGCCAATCAGCACGGCCGGCGACGCATGGTGCGACCGCGTCAACAATGTAACGCCCTCCAGCAGGATCCCCGCGAGCTTCGCGCCGTCGACGAGCACATCATTGGGCCATTTGAGCCTGAATCGGTCATCGCCGGTAAGCCGCCTTAACGAGTCACGCAGCGCGAGGCCGGCGACAAACCCGAGTTGCGGGGCGAAATGCGGTCGACAGGGATCGCTCAGGAAAAGGGTCGAGTAGAGATTCCCTTTCGGCGAAGCCCAGCTTCGGCCATGGCGCCCGCGACCGCCGGTCTGCTCGTCGCTGGTAAACCAGACGCGATCCGCATCGCCCGCCCTCGCCGCCACGCCGGCCTCGTCCATGGTCGAAACGACCGACGCCTTGTGAATCGATCGGAATCCGGCGCGTTCCGCTCTCTGTCCGATTCTGAGCACGTCAGAACAGCGACCGCGCCGCTGCGGCGGCGGCATTGAACAATGTCGCCGGCGCAATCGACAGAAGCGCGACGAAAATCGTGCACAGGGCTACGACACCGCCGACGATCGCCGCGCCTCGGTCGAAGCCGGGCCTCGGTTCGTCGAAATACATGATCTTGACAATCCTCAAATAATAGTAGGCGCCGACTACGCTCGCGACGACCCCAATCACCGCCAGAGCCACGAGTCTCGCATTGATCGCCGCCGCGAACACGTAGAACTTCGCCCAGAATCCCGCCAGCGGCGGTATCCCCGCCAACGAAAACATCATCGCCGCGAGCGCGAACGCCATCCACGGATTGGTCTGCGACAGTCCCGAAAGATCTTCGATTTTCTCGACCGCCTCGCCGTTACGCCGCATCAGAAGCACAATGCCAAAGGCGCCCAGAGTCGTGACCATGTAGATCGCCATGTAGGTGATAACGCCCTGGACCCCCTCTACGGTTCCAGGCGCAAGCCCTACCAGCGCGTACCCCATGTTTGCGATGGAGGAATAAGCCAACAGACGCTTGATGTTGGACTGCCCGATCGCGGCGAATGCGCCCAACGTCATCGAGGCGATTGAAATGAAAACGATCACCTGCTGCCACTGTGGAAGGATTCCGGAGAATCCGCTGATGACGAACCGCACGAGCATTGCCATCGCGGCGATCTTGGGCGCCGCGGCGAAAAAGGCCGCAACAGGGGTCGGCGCTCCCTCATAGACGTCCGGCGTCCACATATGGAACGGCACGGCCGAAATCTTGAAGGCGAGACCGGCGAGCACGAAGACTAGTCCGACGACCAGTCCGATCGACGCGCCGCCTTTGACCGCCGCGGCGATCGCAGTGAAGGACGTCGCACCGGAGAAGCCGTACACCAGCGACGCGCCATAAAGCAGCATGCCCGAGGACAGAGCGCCCAGCACAAAATATTTCAGGCCCGCCTCCGTCGCCTTTGCGTTGTCGCGATGAATGGCGGCAACGACATAAAGCGCGAGCGACTGAAGCTCCAGCCCGAGATACAACGCGATGAGATCGTTGGCGGATATCATCATCATCATGCCGAGCGTCGCCAGCAGCACGAGCAATGAGAACTCGTAACGCTGCACGCCCGTCCGGTCGAGCCATTCAAATGACATGAGCAGCGCCGCAATCGACCCTGCCAGGGCAAGCAGTTTCATTAAGCGGGCGAAGCCGTCGGAAATGAAGGCCCCTTCGAACGCCATTACCGAGCTTTCACGACTGGCGAAGAAGACCATGCCGAAGACGACGATCAAAAGCGCCACCGACAGACCTTCGATCAACCGCCGCGCGCGATCGCCTTCGACCGCGCCCAGCATCACGAGCGCGAGCGAGCCGCACGCGAGAAAGATCTCGGGAAGCGCCGCCGAGAAAAAGGAGGACGACATCATCCGAACGCCTTCACTGAACCAGGACGCCGGCGGTCTTCGTAACCGCCAGGGCTGATTGATAGTTTTTGATGAGCGCGTCGGTCGAGGCCGCGAACGCATCGAGGATCGGTCCCGGGCGGATGCCGTAGTAGATCGTCAGTGCGATCAAAGGCGCCAAAATGAGCTGCTCGCGGCGATCGAGATCGGCGATCGACATCAGCGCCGGCTTCTCGATGACGCCGAATATCATCCTGGCGTAGAGCAACAGCGCGTAAGCCGCAGATAGAATAACGCGGGTCGTCGCAAGAAAAGCGACCCAAGGATTGGCGCGGAACGCGCCGACAAGCGACAGGAACTCCCCAACGAAGCCTGACGTGCCGGGCAAGCCCACATTGGCCATGGTGAAGACCATGAAGGCGACCGCGTAGAGCGGCATCCGTTGAACGAGGCCGCCATAGGCCGCGATCTCGCGCGTATGCATGCGATCATAGACGACGCCGACGCAAAGGAACAGCGCTCCGGATACGAGCCCGTGCGACACCATCTGGAACATGGCGCCCTGGATCCCTTGCGCGTTCATCGCAAACAGGCCCATCGTCACGAAACCCATATGCGCCACCGAAGAGTAGGCGATCAGCTTCTTCACATCCTCCTGCATCATCGCAACCAGCGACGTGTAGATGATGGCGATGATCGACAACGCAAACACCAAGGGGGCGAAATAAGCCGACGCGTCCGGAAACATCGGGAGCGAGAAGCGGATGAACCCGTAACCGCCCATTTTCAGAAGAATAGCCGCAAGAATAACCGAGCCGGCTGTCGGCGCCTCCACATGCGCGTCGGGCAACCATGTGTGCACCGGCCACATAGGCATCTTCACTGCAAATGACGCAAAGAAGGCGAGCCACAGCCAAGTCTGCATCGCTGGGGGGAAGCTGAATTTGAGCAGTTGCGTAATGTCGCTGGTCTTGGCCGTATAATACATCGCCAAAACCGCGAGAAGCATCAAAACCGAGCCAAGCAGCGTATACAGGAAGAACTTGAATGCGGCATAGATGCGCCGCTTGCCGCCCCACACACCGATGATCAGGAACATCGGAATGAGACCGGCTTCGAAGAAAAGGTAAAAGAGCACCAGGTCGAGCGCGACGAACACGCCGATCATCAGCGTTTCAAGGACTAGGAACGCCACCATATACTCCCGAACGCGCCGATTGATGGATTCCCATGAGGCGAGGATGCAGAACGGCATCAGGAATGTCGTGAGCAGCACGAAAGGCATCGAGAAACCGTCAACGCCGAGCCGAAACTTGATGGATTCCGATATCCAGCCGTACTCCTCCAAAAGCTGGAACGACGCAGAGGACGGATCGAAGCGCGTCCAGGCCACAATCGACACGGCGAAGGTGACAATGGTCGTCCACAGCGCGATCGAACGAATGTTGCGAAGATTGGCCTCGCTCTCGTCGCGAAACGCCAGGATGAGCGCGGCGCCGATCAGCGGCAGCAGAAGCAGGCCTGACAACAAACCGGGCATCAGCGCGCGCCTCCGAGCATCGACCATGTGATCAGGGCGGCGACGCCGAGAAGCATCGCGAAGGCGTAATGATAAACGTACCCCGTCTGCAGTTTCACGACCCGGTTGGTCACATCGATGACGCGGGCGGACACGCCGTCAGGACCAAGCCCGTCGATGACTGCGCCATCGCCCTTCTTCCAAAGGAATGTCCCGAGCCAAAGCGCCGGGCGCACGAACAGGAAGTCGTAGATTTCGTCGATGTACCACTTGTTGAGAAGGAATCGGTACAAGAGAGGCTGGCTGGCCGCGAGCCTCGCCGGAAGGCGCGGGTTCACGACGTAGAACCAGCAGGCGAACAGGAAGCCAATCGCCATCATCACAAACGGAGACGCCTTCACCCATGTCGGAGCCTCGTGCATCTCGTGAAGGATGTGGTTGTCTTTTCCGAGATAGAGCGCGCCGGCCCAGAACCTTTCGTAGTCGTGGCCGATGAACCCTTCCTTGAAGAGAAAGCCGGCGAACAACGCGCCCGCAGCAAGCACGCCGAGTGGAATCAGCATTGTCAGCGGAGATTCGTGCGGCGTGTGGCCGTGAACATCCTCCCCATGGGTCGGCCCGTGATCGTCATGTCCATGCGCCGCGCCATGGCCGGCCCAGCGCGCTTGACCCTCAAACGTGAGGAAATAAAGCCGCCACGAATAGAAACTTGTCAGCGCCGCTGCGATCACCAGCAACATGAAAGCGGTGCTTGCGCCGGCTCGATGGGAGGCGAACGCCGCCTCGATCACCGCGTCCTTGGAGAAAAATCCGGCAGTCAGAGGAAAGCCCGTCAATGCGAGAGTTCCGACCGCCATCATCGCGGCTGTGAATGGAATGTGTTTCCGCAGCCCGCCCATGTGGCGAATGTCCTGCTCGTGATGCATCGCGTGGATGACGGAGCCCGATCCAAGAAACAGCAGCGCCTTGAAAAAGGCATGGGTGAACAGGTGAAAGATGCCTGCCGAATAAGCGCCGACGCCGAGCGCGACGAACATGTAGCCTAGCTGCGAACAGGTAGAGTAAGCGACAACGCGCTTGATGTCGTTCTGCACGAGGCCGACGGTTGCGGCGAAGAACGCCGTGACCGAGCCGATCACAACCACGACGGAAAGCGCCGCAGGGGCCCATTCGAAGATCGGCGACAGTCTCGCCACCATGAAGACGCCGGCCGTCACCATCGTCGCGGCATGAATCAGGGCGGACACAGGGGTCGGCCCTTCCATCGCATCCGGCAGCCAGGTGTGCAGCAGGAATTGCGCCGACTTCCCCATGGCGCCCATGAAGAGGAGCAAGCATGCCAAAGTCAGCGCATGCCATTCAAAGCCGATGAACCGGAATGTTGCGTCGTTAAACTCTGAGACGCGGGGGAAGATGCCGTCGAACGCCACCGATCCGAACAGCGCGAAGACAAGGAATATGCCTAGAGCGAAGCCGAAGTCGCCGATGCGATTGACAATGAACGCCTTGATTGCAGCGTCGCGCGCCGACTTTTTTTCATGCCAGAAGCCAATCAACAGATAGCTGGCGAGGCCGACCCCTTCCCAGCCGAAGAACATCTGGACGAGATTGTCGGCCGTCACCAGCATCAGCATGGCGAACGTGAACAGCGAAAGATATGCAAAGAACCGCGGACGCGACGGGTCCTCGTGCATGTAGCCGATTGAATAAAGATGCACGAAAGCCGACACCGTGTTGACGACGACCAGCATGACCAGCGTCAGCCGATCGATCCGGAACGCCCAATTCACCAAGAGATCGCCCGACTGCATCCATTGCGCGATCTGAACCAGTTGCACGCCGTTTGATGAGTTGAAGGAGAAGAAGGCGACCCACGACAGCAAAAAGCAAATCATGAGTAGCGAGGTCGTGACGAACTCGCTGGCGCGGGCGCCGATGACGCGCCCGAAAAGGCCGGCGATCAGGAAGCCTATGAGCGGAAGAAAGACGATCGCCTGATACATCTTGCTTCAACCTTTCATCATATTGATGTCTTCGACCGCGATGGTTCCGCGGTTGCGGAAAAAGACCACCAGAATCGCCAGACCAATAGCAGCTTCGGCGGCGGCGACCGTCAAAATCAGCAACGCAAAGACTTGGCCGACAAGATCGTTGAGAAAGGCCGAGAACGCAACGAAGTTCAGGTTGACGGCAAGCAGGATAAGTTCAACCGACATCAGAATGACGATGACATTCTTGCGATTGATGAAGATCCCGAACACACCGATGGTGAACAGGATCGCGGCGACGCTGAGATAGTGGCCAATTCCGATCGTCATGCCCTTCCCTCACACGCCAGCCCTGCTCGGCGTTTTCCTGATATCCATCGCCGTCGCCTTGGTGCGCGCGACCTGACGCGCGATGTCCTGGCGCTTGATTCCCGTACGTTCGCGCAAAGTCAGCACGATGGCGCCGATCATTGCGACGAGGAGTACAAGCCCGGCGGTCTGGAAGTAGTAGACGTATTTCGTATAAAGCAGCCGACCGAGCGCCCGCGTGTTCGAGACATCCGTTGGAATTGCGGTCGCCGAGTCACTCACGGCCTTGAGGAGCTTTGGATCGATCGCCCACGCGCCCACGACAACGACAAGTTCCGACAGGAACACAAGCGCAATCAAGGCGCCGAACGGAAGGTAGCGTTGAAAACCCTGTCGCAACTCGGCGAAGTCGACGTCCAGCATCATCGTCACAAACAGGAACAATACAGCGACGGCGCCGACATAGACGACGACAAGTATCATCGCCAGAAATTCCGCCCCCAGAATGAGAAACAGGCCGGCTGCGTTCACGAAGGCGAGAATCAAATACAGCACCGAGTGGACCGGGTTGCGCGACGCCACAACCATGAACGCCGAGGCGATCATCACGCCGGAGAAAAGGTAGAAGAAGATCGCAGCCATTCGCGCTTCTCTCAGCGATATGGCGCGTCAAGCGCGATGTTGCGCGCGATCTCGCGCTCCCATCGGGCTCCATTCGACAACAGCCGTTCCTTGTCGAAAAACAGCTCTTCGCGTGTTTCGGTCGAGAATTCGAAGTTCGGACCTTCGACGATGGCGTCAACCGGGCAAGCCTCCTGGCAGAAGCCGCAATAGATGCACTTGGTCATGTCGATATCGTAGCGCGTCGTACGGCGCGTGCCGTCGTTCCGCCGCGGGCCGGCTTCGATCGTGATCGCCTGCGCCGGACAAATGGCCTCGCAAAGCTTGCAGGCGATGCACCGTTCTTCGCCATTGGGATAGCGCCGAAGCGCGTGCTCTCCGCGGAAGCGCGGCGACGTCATGCCCTTCTCGAAGGGATAGTTAAGCGTCGCCTTCGGCTTGAAGAAGTAACGCATCGACAGAAGGAACGCCGAAACGAATTCCTTCAGCAGCAACGAGCGGGCGGCCTGCGCGAGAGCCATCACAAGTCTCCGGCCATCAATTCATTCCGCCCCAGCCCGTTAGCTGGAGCACGAGCGCAACGACTGCGACCGCCGCTAGCGAGAGCGGCAGAAAGACCTTCCAACCGAGGCGCATGAGCTGGTCATAACGATAGCGCGGCACGAACGCCTTCACCATCGCGAACATGAAGAATACGAGGCATAGCTTGACCAGGAACCAAATGAGTCCCGGAACCCAGGTGAAGGGCGGCAAAGCGATCGGCGCCGTCCAGCCGCCGAGGAACAGAATGGTCGTCAGCGCGCACATGGTCATGATCGCCACATACTCGCCGAGCATGAACAGCAAATAGGGCGTCGATGAATACTCGACCATGAAGCCCGCGACGAGTTCCGACTCCGCCTCGGGGAGGTCGAACGGCGGCCGATTCGTCTCGGCCAGCGCGGAAATGAAAAATACGACGAACATCGGAAAGAGCGGCAACCAGAACCAGTTCAGAAACGTTAGCCACGGAATTCCAAGCAGCGTAGCCAGGCCATACTTCTCCTGGAACAAGACGATGTCCGAAAGGTTGAGCGAACCGACGCATAGCAGCACGGTGATGATAACGAAGCCGATCGAGACCTCGTATGAAACCATCTGCGCCGCCGACCGCAGCGCGCCTAGGAATGGGTATTTCGAATTCGACGCCCAGCCCCCCATGATGACGCCGTAGACGCCCAGCGAGGAGATTGCAAAAACATAGAGGACGCCCACATTGATATTGGCGACGGCCCAGCCCGCGGTAACCGGAATGACCGCCCACGCCGACAGCGCAAGCACGCAGGTCACCAGCGGCGCAAGAAGAAATACGCCCTTGTTGGCGCCCGCCGGAATAATGGGCTCCTTGAGCACGAACTTCAGCAGATCGGCGAAGCTCTGAAGAAGCCCGAAGGGGCCAACGACGTTGGGACCTCGCCGCAACTGAACTGCAGCCCAGATCTTTCGGTCGGCGAGCAGAAGGAAAGCAATGATGATTAGAAGCGCGACCAATAGAACAATTGACTGCAGCCCGTAGATGAGAACGGAAAGAAACCAGTCCGTCTGCGTGAGAAGCCACCATAGGACGAAGATCGCGACGCCGACGCCAACGATAGCGCCAATCGCCAGCGCGCCGATGAGGGCGATCTTGACGTTGACATTGCCTGCAGGCGGCCGAGCGGAGAGGTCGGTCATCGCGCCTACTCCGCTGCTTTTGGCAGCTTGCCGGAGGCAAGGGCGGAGCATTCCGCCATGATGGCGGAGGCGCGGGCTATGGGATTGGTCAAATAGAAGTCGGGCACGGCCGACTTGAAGGGCGCAGCGTCAGCCTTGCCAGCGACTGCGGTCAATAGACTGAGGTCTGATACGCCCACTTCCGCAATCGCGCCAATACCGGCACAA
>JBEVKO010000083.1:0-12229 GCA_040509705.1 Beijerinckiaceae bacterium | reverse complement strand
ATTCCAGCGGCAGCAGGTCGGGATCGGGGAAATAGCGGTAGTCGTGCGCCTCTTCCTTCGAGCGCATCGAGCGCGTCTCGCCCTTGTTCGGGTCGAACAGCCGCGTCTCCTGCTCGATCGTCCCGCCGTCCTCGATGAGGTCGATCTGGCGGCGCGCCTTCCTGCGTCCTGCTCCAGATGCAGCCGCTCGGTACCGACCGCAATGCTGGTCGTCAGACGCCGAGCTTGCTCTTCAAGAGATCGTTGACCGCTTGCGGGTTCGCCTTGCCGCCCGACGCCTTCATCACCTGACCGACGAACCAGCCCGCGAGGGTCGGCTTCGCCTTCGCCTCCGCGACCTTGGCCGGATTGGCGGCGATGACCTCGTCGATCACCTTCTCGATCGCCGCCGTATCGGTCACCTGGGTCAATCCGCGCTCGGCGACGATGTCGGCGGGGTCGCCGCCTTCGGTCCAGACGATGTCGAACAGGTCCTTGGCGATCTTGCCGGAGATGACGTTCTTGGCGAGCAGGTCAATGACGCCGGCGAGTTGCGCGGCGCTCACCGGGGAGGCTTCGACCGTCTTCCCCTCCTTGTTGAGGCGCCCGAACAATTCGTTGATGACCCAGTTCGCGGCAGTTTTGCCGTCGCGGGCGCGGGCGACGCTCTCGAAGAAATCGGCGTTCTCTTTCTCGCCCACCAGAACCGATGCATCGTACGGGGTGAGGCCATATTCCGAGATGAACCGCGATCTTTTCGCATCGGGCAATTCCGGAAGACCCTCGGCGAGCGCCGCGACATAGGCATGGTCGAATTCCAGCGGCAGAAGATCGGGGTCCGGAAAATACCGGTAATCGTGCGCTTCCTCCTTGTTACGCATCGACCGCGTCTCTCCCTTCGCGGGGTCGAACAAACGCGTTTCCTGGTCAATTGTTCCGCCGTCCTCGATGATGCCGATCTGACGGCGCGCTTCAACGTCGACTGCTTGGCCAATGAAGCGGATCGAGTTGACATTCTTGATCTCGCAGCGCGTGCCGAACGGTTCGCCAGGCTTGCGGACCGACACGTTGACGTCGGCGCGCAGATTGCCCTTCTCCATGTCGCCATCGCACGTTCCGAGATAGCGAAGGATTGTCCTGAGCTTCGTGACATAGGCCCGCGCCTCCTCGGCGGAGCGCAGATCGGGGCGCGAGACAATCTCCATCAGGGCGACGCCCGACCGGTTGAGATCGACGAAGCTCATGGTGGGATGCTGGTCATGCAGCGACTTGCCGGCGTCCTGTTCGAGGTGAAGGCGCTCGATGCCGACGGTGATCTGGTCCGTCGGCGAGATGTCGACGATGATCTCGCCTTCCCCGACGATCGGGCTCTTGTACTGGCTGATCTGATAACCCTGCGGCAAATCCGGATAGAAGTAGTTCTTGCGGTCGAAGGTCGAACGCAGATTGATTTTCGCATTCAGCCCCAACCCCGTGCGGATGGCCTGGCGAACGCATTCCTCGTTGATCACCGGCAGCATGCCGGGCATCGCAGCGTCGACGAGCGAGACATGGCTGTTGGGTGCGCCGCCGAATTCGGTGGAGGCGCCGGAGAACAATTTTGCGTTCGTGTTGACCTGCGCATGGACCTCCATGCCGATGACGATCTCCCAGTCGCCGGTCGCGCCCTTGATGAGTTTGCGGGGGTCGGAGGGACGGGGCTCGGACATGATCGACCTTTTCTCTCTTCGTTTTTCGCTCTTTTCCCTAGCCTCCTCCCCGCTCGTCCTGCAAGTGTTCGCCGTCCCTTCACGGAGTTGGCTCGATGCTGATCGCCACCTGGAACGTCAATTCGGTCCGCCAGCGGGTCGCGCATCTGACGGAGTGGCTCGCGGAGCGAAAGCCCGACGTCGTATGCCTCCAGGAGTTGAAGTGCCTCGACGAGGCCTTTCCCGCCGAGCCGATCGAGGCTCTCGGCTACAATGTGGCCGTCCACGGGCAGAAGACGTTCAACGGCGTAGCAATCCTTTCCAAATACCCGCTTGACGACGTCCGCCGCGGCCTCCCCGGCGCCGACGACGATGAACAGGCGCGCTATATCGAGGCGATCGTGAATGCGCCTTTCGGCGTCGTCAGGGTCGCCTCGATCTATCTGCCGAACGGCAATCCTATCGCCACTGACAAGTTCAAGTACAAGCTTGCCTGGATGGATCGTCTGGCCGCGCACATCGAGCGTCTGCTCGAATATGAAGAGCCGCTGGTGCTCGCTGGAGACTACAACGTCATTCCCGAGCCGCGCGATGCGCGCGATCCCTCGCTCTGGGTGAACGACGCCCTGTTCCAGCCGGAAACGCGCGCGGCGTTCCGCCGGATCTGCGGGCTGGGTCTGACGGAAGCGGTGCGGGGGACGAGCGACGACGGCGGACTATATACATTCTGGGATTACCAGGCGGGCGCGTGGCAACGGAACAACGGCATCCGCATCGACCACCTTCTCCTTTCGCCGCAAGCCGCCGATCTCTTCCAGGAAGCGATCATCGACAAGCATGTGAGAGGCTGGGAGAAGCCGTCGGATCATGTGCCGGTCATCGTCGCTCTGTCAGGCCGCGAAGCCGCGACGACCGGCAGTCGTTGAGCCTGAGCGCCAGCCGCGCTGATCGCGCGACGCGAATTCGGCAGTCCGCCGCTTCGATCGCGACGGTCTATTTCGAGTGGGAGAAAAAGGCGGGGGTCAAAACTACTGCCGGCGCTTGGAACGACGCTCGACGAAAATGCGGGCGGCGTCGCGGTCCTGCGCCGTGGTCGAGGCGAAGGCGTGCCCGTGCAATTCGATAATCCACGCGTCGCGCTCGGGGTCGGCGGCTTCGCGCGCGAGTTCGAGCAGACCTAGGCCCCTTGCGCGCTGCATCGGCACGCCGTCGGCGCCGTTGATCAGAAGGTTGCCGAGCATCGCCTGCGCTGCGGGATGCCCCTTCTCGGCCGCAAGGTCGAGCCAGCGCGCCGCTTGGCGCGCATCCTTCGGTCCACCGACGCCGTCGACATAGGTGCGCGCCAGATTGTACTGCGCGTCAGCGTCGCCGAAGTAGGAGGCCGCATAGTGGAACATCTCGCGGGCCCGGGCGGGATCCGCCTTCACATAGCTCTTCGGAATGCCGTCGAGATAGAACGCGCCAAGCGACACGAATGCGCTCGAGACGAACCGCGCATTGGGTGAATCCGGCGGCTCGTCCGCATACTCATCGGCGATCCGCGAGAAATGCTCGAAAGCCTTGAGCGAATCGCGCTGCACGCCGTCGCCTGTTGCGAACATCTTGCCGAGCTTCCACAGCGCCATCGGGTGGCCCTGCTCGGCCGCATAGCCCAGCGCTACCGCCGCGCCGGACTTGTCGCCGTCATTGTAGCGGCGCGCGCCGGCCCGAACCGCATCGCGGCTCGACGGGAAGAGGCCGCGCGCGGCGGGACCCGGAGCTATAAGCAGATTCGGTGACGTCGGCGTCGAAACGATCGCTGGCGGGGCGGCCGCCATGGGTTGCGCGGCCCCTCCCGGAATGTTGCCCGGCGGGCGCGGCACCGGCACGCCCGGCGCAATCGATGGCTCGGGCTGTTGGGCGAATGCAGGCGCGGCGGCGAATATCGCCACCGGCAAAAGCGCGCGCCTGATGACTTCAAATATCCGCATAGACGTGCATTTCACCTTTGCCGCCAGGGTGAGTTACGGCTCCGTCCTTCGCCGGTCCCACCGTCTGGGCATATTTCCAAAGCGCGCCTGAACCGTAGTCGGTCTTGCGCGGCTTCCATTTCGAGCGGCGCGCCTTGAGCTCAGCTTCCGAAAGCTTCACTTCGAGCGTGCCCTTGATCGCATCTAGTGTGATGATGTCGCCGTTTTTGAGGAGAGCGATAGGCCCTCCTGTGGCGGCTTCGGGGCCGACATGACCGACGCAGAAACCGCGCGTCGCGCCAGAGAAGCGACCGTCGGTGATCAGCGCGACCTTGTCGCCCATGCCCTGGCCGTAAAGCGCCGCAGTGGTGGCGAGCATCTCCCGCATTCCGGGGCCGCCTTTCGGCCCCTCGTAGCGGATCACCAGGACGTCGCCTTCCTTATACTTGCGCTTCGCGACCGCCTCGAAACAGGCTTCCTCGTTGTCGAACACGCGCGCCGGTCCCGAGAAAACCTGCTTCTCGGGCGGCATCCCCGCGACCTTCACAATCGCGCCCTCCGGCGCCAGATTGCCTTTCAACCCAACGACGCCGCCTGTCTTCGTGATCGGCTGATTGGCCGGACGAACCACGTCTTGCTTGTCGTTCCACTTCACGCTCGCGAGGTTCTCGGCGATCGTGCGGCCGGTGACCGTGATGCAGTCGCCATGCAGATAGCCGTGATCCAACAGAGTCTTCATCAGTTGCGGAATTCCGCCGGCCTCGAACATGTCCTTGGCGACGTATTTTCCGCCCGGCTTCAGATCGGCGATGTAGGGCGTCTTCCGGAAGATCTTCGCGACGTCGAACAGATCGAACCGGATGCCGCACTCATGCGCGATGGCCGGCAGATGCAGGGCGGCGTTGGTCGAGCCGCCTGACGCCGCGACGACCGTCGCCGCATTCTCCAGCGCCTTGCGGGTGACGATGTCGCGCGGGCGGATGTTGCGGGCGATCAGCTCCATGATCATCTCGCCCGAGGCCATGCAGAAGCGATCCCGGATCTCGTAGGGCGCCGGAGCGCCAGCCGAGTAAGGCAAGGCGAGGCCCATTGCTTCCGACACCGTCGCCATCGTGTTCGCCGTGAACTGGGCGCCGCACGCGCCGGCCGACGGGCAGGCGACCTCCTCGATTTCCGCCAGGTCCGCATCGGACATGGCGCCGACGGAGTGTTTCCCGACGGCCTCGAACATGTCCTGCACGGTCACCTGCTGGCCGCGGAAATTGCCGGGAAGAATCGAGCCGCCATAGATGAAGATCGACGGCACGTTGAGGCGCACCATCGCCATCATCATGCCGGGAAGCGACTTGTCGCAGCCTGCAAGGCCAACCAGCGCGTCATAGCAATGGCCGCGCATGGTGAGTTCGACCGAGTCCGCGATCACCTCGCGCGAAGCAAGCGACGCCTTCATGCCCTGATGGCCCATAGCGATGCCGTCGGTGACGGTGATGGTGCAGAATTCGCGCGGCGTGCCGCCGGCCGCGACGACGCCCTTCTTCACCGCCTGCGCCTGACGCATCAGCGCGATATTGCACGGCGCCGCTTCGTTCCAGCATGACGCCACTCCGACGAACGGCTGGCTGATCTGCTGGCGCGTGAGCCCCATCGCGAAATAGTACGAGCGATGCGGCGCACGCTCGGGCCCTTCCGTCACGTGGCGACTTGGCAGCCTGGATTTGTTGATGACGCGCGCGTCCATTTCTTCCGCCGTATCGCCGCGACTCCCTGGTTGGCCGCGATCGACCGATCTATGGCGAGCGCGCAACAACCCTTCAACTCACCCCCCTACTCGGGATCGGTCGCCGGACGTGCATGCGCCATCGACGCGCGTGGCTAAAAGCCGTGGAAAGTCACTAGCTTAAGGAACTTTCACGCTGAGGTCAGATTGAGGCGGGATCGCGGCGAAGGTGCGTTGAGCGCAAGGGCGGCCGCAAGTTGAGCCAGCCTGTTGCAGCCGCGCCACAAGCTTTGACTGACAAAGCCTCTGAAATTCGGCTCAATTCTGAAGGCGCGCGAGCGCTTCTCTCACCTTCGCGATTCGCGTAAGCGCCTCGTTCTTGCGCTCTCGCTGCTCCTCGACGACTTCCTCCGGCGCTCGACTTATGAAGTCGTTGTTGCCCAGCTTGGCGTCGATCCGCGCGACGTCCTGTTCGAGCTTCCCGATCTCCTTCCCGAGCCTCGTCGTCTCGGCGGCCAGATCGACCACACCCGCCAGCGGCAGCGCGGCGCTGACGCCGCGCACGATGATCTGCGCCGACTGAGCAGGAGCAGCGGTCTCGAATAGAATGTCGGAGACTCGCGCCAGTCTCGTGATCATCGGCTTCCAATCCGAAAGCGCCGATCGCGTGCCCTGGTCTGCGCCGACGATAACAAGCTGCGGCGTCGCGGCTGCAGGAACATTGACCTCGACCTTCACCGAACGGATCTCGGAGACGAGATCGACGACAAGACCAATCTCGCGCTCGGACGCTTCGTCGCCGAGGCTCGTCAGATCGGGCCACGGGGTCAACGCCAGCATCTGGGCGCGGCCCGCCAGCCCGGCTTTCGTCGCCCACAGCTCTTCGGTGAGGAACGGCATGAAGGGATGAAGCAGCTTGCATATCTCATCAATGAGAAACGCAACGCATGCGCGCGTCTCGTCCTTGGCCGCGCCATCCTCCCCGTTCAGCACCGGCTTTGCGAGTTCGAGATACCAGTCGCAGAAGATGTTCCAGGTGAAGCGGTAGATAGCCGCCGCCGCATCATTGAACCGGTAGCCTTCGATCGCGGTCGTCACCTCGGCCGCTGCCCTGGCGCATTCTCCGATCGCCCACTTGTTGAGCGTCTGAGAAACGGCGCGGGGTTTGAAGGAAGGGTCGCGCTCGCAGCCGTTCATCTCGGCGAAGCGGGCCGCGTTCCAGAGCTTCGTCGCGAAGGACTTGTATCCGTCGACGCGCGAAATCGACAGCTTGATGTCGCGGCCCTGCGCCGCCATCGCGGCCAGCGTGAAGCGCAACGCGTCGGCGCCGTATTCCTCGATCAGTTGCAGCGGATCGATGACGTTGCCCTTCGACTTCGACATCTTCGCGCCCTTCTCGTCGCGAACCAGCGCATGAATGTAGACGTCCCGGAATGGAACCTCTTTCATGAAGTGGATGCCCGTCATCATCATGCGGGCGACCCAGAAGAAAATGATGTCGAAGCCCGTGACCAGACAGCTCGTCGGATAGTATCGCTTCAGCTCAGGCGTCTCGTCCGGCCAGCCCAGCGTTGAGAACGGCCAGAGCGCCGATGAAAACCACGTATCGAGCACGTCTTCGTCGCGCGTCAGGAAGTCCGCGAGCTTGTCCGGGTCGCGCGCCAGATCAGCGCCTTCGAAATCGTCGATGACGCCTTCTTCGACGTAATGCGCGAGCGCGGCGGCGATCGCATGCTCCTCGCTTTCGGCCACGAAGACATGGCCGTCCGGGCCGTACCAGGCCGGAATCTGGTGCCCCCACCAGAGCTGGCGCGACACGCACCACGGCTCGATGTTCTCGAGCCACTGGAAATAGGTTTTCTCCCAGGTCGACGGGACGATGCGAGTCTCGCCATCACGAACAGCTTCCATCGCCTTCTCTGCGAGGGGCTTGACGTTCACATACCACTGATCCGTGAGATAGGGTTCAATCGGCACGATTGAACGGTCGCCGTGCGGGACCATGTGATTGTGCGCTTCGACCCTGCTAAGGAGACCGCGCCCCTCCATCATGGCGACGATCTTCTTCCGGGCGGCGAACCGGTCTTCGCCGTGCAGCTTCAGCACCTCTTCGAGATCGCCGGACGACGGAACTCCCGCGAGGAAGTCGCCGTTCTCGCGCAGCAACATGAGGCCTTCCGCGTCGAGCACATTGACCATCGGCAGGTTGTGCCGCTTGCCGACTTCAAAGTCATTGAAATCGTGCGCCGGCGTGATCTTGACCGCGCCGGATCCCTTTTCGGGATCCGAATACTCATCGGCGATGATCGGGATCGATCGGCCGACGAGAGGAAGAATCGCGCGCTTCCCGACCAGCGGCTTCCAGCGTTCGTCTTCCGGATGCACTGCAACGGCGGTGTCGCCGAGCATGGTCTCGGGGCGCGTCGTTGCAACGGTGATGTAGGTGGAGGGATCGTTCGCATCATAGGCGACGCCTTCGAGCGGATAATTGAAATGCCAGAGATGGCCCTTCACCTCGACCTGCATTACTTCCAGATCGGAGATCGCCGTCTGGAATTTCGGATCCCAGTTCACCAGGCGCTTGTCGCGATAAATCAGCCCTTCGTTATAGAGATCGACGAACATCTTGAGCACGGCGCGGCTCAGGCCCTCGTCCATGGTGAAGCGGGTCCGCGACCAGTCGCAGCTTGCGCCGAGGCGCTTCAGCTGGCCGAGAATGACCGATTCAGATTCCCCCTTCTGCTCCCATACCTTCTCAAGGAATTTCTCGCGGCCGAGATCGCGGCGCCCCGGCTGTTGTGTCTCCATCAGCTGGCGCTCGACCACCATTTGCGTGGCGATGCCCGCATGATCCGTACCCGGCTGCCAAAGCACGTCCTTTCCGCGCATTCGCTCGAAACGGCACAGAATGTCCTGCAGCGTGTTGTTGAGGGCGTGCCCCATATGGAGCGAGCCCGTCACATTCGGCGGCGGAATGACGATCGAGTAGGGAGGCGCGCCGGCGCGATCGGCCCGCCCCGCGCGGAAGCACTGGTTGGCTTCCCATTCGGCCGCAATGCGGGCTTCGACCGCGGCCGGGCTGAACGTCTTGTCCATCGCCATCGTCAGATCCGAATCCAGACAAATCGCCGAGAATGCCCGGCGCATATTGAGCTGGTTCAAAGATGATCGACGCCCGCCCGTCAACGGCTGCGGGCGACGGAAAGCTCGCTGCAGGTCTGATCAGCGTCCGCCGCGCGCGACCCGCTCGATCTCGGCGCGAACCAGCCTTTCCACGATTCCGGGCAGGTTGTCGTCGAGCCACGCTTTCAGCATCGGCCGGAGCATTTCCCTGACGATATCGTCCAGCGTTCGCTGCGAGCCGGCGAGGATCGAGCCCGCAAGCGTATGGAACGCCTGGCCGACTGCTTCGTCGGTCCGCTGCGACAACAGCGCTTCTTCCCGTCGGGGCTCGGGCCTTGGCTCCGGCGGACTGAAGGCAGGTGGTTCGGGCTGCGGCGGCGGCGGAGGTTCCTCAAACATCACATCACTGGCTGTCGAGTCGACCTCGATCTGCACCGGAGAATCATCCTCCAGCTCCAGAATGTCGTCTTCAAGCGGAACTGACTTGACGTGGGGCGGCACGGCTACGGACAGCTCGCTGCGGGTCACGACCGGCGATTCCGGCGTTGCGAGTTTCGATTCGGCCGGCGGCTGATCGTCAGAAATGATGCGCCGGATGGAGGCGAGAATCTCCTCCATCGACGGCTCGTGGCTTTTCGGACTTGCGCTGCTCATACCGCCGTTCCGCTCGCGCATCGACAAGACATCGAATCACGCGTGACATCCCAGACGGCAATTATTGGCTGCACCGCCCGGCGCGCAAGCGGGGCCGGTCCACACCACCCAGAAATCGTCGGATGCGCGAGCTACTATTCGCTTGGAGGAGAGAACTAGCGACCGCCCGGCGTGTCTAGCCCGACCCACTTGTCGCGCACCTGATTGAAGTGCGTGCGGGAATCGTAGTGATCGACCCTGAGCGCCAAAGTCTTGGCCGAGAGCTGTCCCGTGGCGGCGAGCAGATTATAGGTCGCAACGACGCGATCGCGCTGCGCCGTGATGAGCTGCACACGTCCTTCCGCGAGCTCCTGTTGCGAATTGAGCACGTCGAGGGTCGTGCGCTGTCCAACCTTCGCTTCCTCGCGCACGCCGGCGAGCGCGATTTCCGCGGCCTGCACCTGCGCTTGAGCCGCGAGCACTTGCAGCTTCGTCGCTTCATACTGACCCCAGCCCGCCATCACCGCCTGACGCACCTGGTCGCGTATGACATCGACAGTGATGCGCTGCTGGCCCAGCGTTTCCTTGGCCTGACGCACGCGCGAATAGACCTGTCCGCCTTCGTAGATCGGAATAGTCAGGTTTCCGACGATGGCCGCGCTGCCGCGGTCGATATCGGGCGCCTGCAGATCATAGCGCTGCGCCAATATTCCGCGCACCGACAGCGACGGGTAGAGTTCGCCCTCGATTACCTTCACGGCGAGCAACGCCGCGTCGACGCTGTGCATCGCCGCGCTGATCAGAGGATGCGTGCGCAGCCCAAGCTGGATTCCCGCCTCCTGAGTGCGCGGCATCAGGCGATCGAGCGGCCTGGCCGGCGCAAGCACCTTCGCCTCTGCGCCGATGCGCTGCCGATACGTGGCAAGGGACGCTTTCAGCAAAGCTTCCGACGTGGCGGCCTGGGACTTCGCGAGCGCCAGGCGCGACTCGGACTGCGCAACGTCAGTGCGCGTCACCTCGCCGACGGCGAAGCGATCGCGAACCTGCCGGAGCTGCTCCTCGATCACTTCGACGTTGCTGCGGCGAACGCCAAGCACCGCCGTGTCTCGCAACACGTTCATGTAGGCGGTGACTGCGTCGAGGAGGACCTGCAATTCAATGTTCCGCAGCGTTTCGCGGCCGGCGAACACCTGCGATTCCGCCTGAGATACGCTGTTGGGCGTTCGATTGCCGTTCCAGATGATCTGGTCGACGGTCAACGATACTCCACGGGGAAGATAATCCTGATTGATCGCCCCGACGACCGGGTTCCGGTTCCTATCGGTCTGCACGCCCGCGTCGCCCGTCGCGTTAAGCCGCGGCCGATAGCCCGACAAAGCCTGGGGGACGTTTTCGTCGGTGGCCCTCAGCGCCGCCCGCTGAGCGTTCAGGGTTGGATTGGACCCGTAGGCCCGGGCCAGCGCTCCATCGACCGTTTCGGCCCGACTCGCGCCCCCCGCAGCCGTCGCAAGGAGCGCCGCCAGCCCCACCGCCGTCAGCGCAGATTGGACGCGATAAGACATTAATCCAATCGACCCCGACATTTTAGCAGCAGCTTGCGCTGCCAGTTCCCGCTCCGCGGCGACGCAGCGCCCGAATTGCGCAAATTGTATCCTGCGCCGGTCAGAACGCAAAGCGCGCCATGGGGTCAGATTGCAGTCTCGCCGACCCTGAAGCAAAAAAGCGACAGTTCCTTCCGGGCCTAAAAGGCGAACTCCGGCTTCTTGCGAAACCTGGCGAGCGCCGGAGCCACCGTATCGAACAGAATTCGTTGGCTGATTCGGCTTCCGGACTTGGTCAGAAGGATTGCCTGGGCGGAGCGCCCGACCCCCATGACACAGGCGAGCCGACCCCCCTCCGCCAGCCGCGCCAGCCAACTGTCGGGGGTCATTTCTAAGGCTCCATTGACCATGATGGCGTTGAACGGCGCAAGGGCGGCAGGCGGCTGCTCCAGGTCGCCGACGACTGCGGTGGCGTTGGCGATTCCCGCCGCTTCCAGTCGGCGCGCGGCCTCCTCCGCCAGCGGCGCCTCGCATTCGAGCCCCACGACCTTCCCGGCCAAGGCAGCCAGCACGGCAGTCGAATAGCCCAGGCCGCAGGCGATATCGAGGACCTTGTCCTTGGGAGTTAGCGTCAGGGCCTGTGTCATGCGGGCGAACGTCATCGGCGTCAGGAGTTCGCGTCCGCACCCCACCGCGATCTGCCGGTCCAGATAGGCGATGGGCTTGGCCTCGTCCGGCAGAAACCGCTCGCGCTCGACGCCATCGAAGGCCGCCAGAACCAGATGATCGGTCACGTCGGATGGCCGGATCTGGCAATCCACCATATTGCGCCGCGCCCTGGCGAAATCATTCATGGGAACGCCCTCTCGCGAACCGCGGCGGCGACGCCGACGCGGAGCTTGCGCCGTCGGATAGGCGAAATTCGGATCGGGGAAAAGCCGTCTCGTCGGGGGTGGAGGCGAGTCCGATCGGCCGCGCTTTTGCGTTTGTCCGATTGTTGATGCCTGACGTCGGCCCAGCCGCCGCCAGATGGCCTGCCGATCGATCCCATACCGGAGGGTGACATGTTCGAATTGAATCGTGCTCATCTCCGCCTGCTTCCTCGGCGGCTGTCTCTCATCCGAGGAGCGCGTCCTTGAGCTCGCTGCGAAGGACGACGCCGTCTGCCGGGAGATCGGGGCCAGACCGGGGAGCCCCGTCTATGTCGACCGCTGGCCGCGACAAGAGGAAATGAGGCGGGCTGATCAGCGCGTGTGGATGGCGACGCAATGCTCCGAGGAGCTGCTACGACTACCCCAGGCTTGCCTTGCTACTGACATGCGCAAGCTGAAGGCGCGCGTGAGTAACAGACCGTCGAAAGCTCTGCGCGTCTGAACGTCACTCGCCGCCGGAAGGCGCGAGTCGCCCCCATTCGCGCTGTAACAGGTGGAGGCCTCGGAGGGAATCGAACCCCCGAAGAAGGAGTTGCAGTCCTCTGCGTAACCACTCCGCCACGAGGCCCCGCAGTGGTTGGGCGGGTTCCATATCAGAGATTTCCGGGGCGGCAACTGGATCGCCGCAAAAGGCTTGCCTCCGGGCGCTGGCCGGACTATGCCCCCC
>JBEVKO010000082.1:0-5433 GCA_040509705.1 Beijerinckiaceae bacterium | reverse complement strand
TGCCCCAGCGCGGCGTATCGTAGTCGATCAGCTTGATCTCCGAGAATTTTGGCGCGTCGGGAGAGAGTTCGGCGTTCCTGTTCGACGGGATCGAGTTGATCTTGAGTTTGGCGTTGATGTTCTGCGCCTCGGGCGAGAGCGTGAAATCGATGAAACGGCGCGCCGCCTCGGCATTCCTGCCGCCCTTGATGATCGAGACCGAGCCGGTCTCGTAGCCCGTGCCTTCGCAGGGCGCGACGGGCTTGATCGGCGCGCCGTCGACCGCGAACACGACGGCGTCATGCATGAAGACGATGCCCACCGCGGTCTCGCCGAGGCTCGCCGCCTTGGCCGGCGCGGCGCCGGATTTTGTGTACTGATTGATGTTCTTGTGCAGCGCCTTGAGATATTCGAATCCCTTGTCCTCGCCCATGAGCTGGACCATCGAGGCGAGCAGCGTGTAGGCGGTGCCGGACGAATTCGGGTCGGCGACCTGCACCTCGTCTTTCAGTTTCGGATCGAGGAGATCGGCCCAGCATTTCGGCTCAGCGATTCCCTTCTGCTTCACGAGATTGGTGTTGAAGCCGAAGCCCAGGGCGCCGGAATAGATGCCGATGGTGCGCCCCTTGGCGGCCTTCCACTGGCGGATCGCCCAGTCGTTGAGATCCTTGTTGTTCGGCGATTCATATTCGACGGTCAAACCCTCGTCGGCCGCCTGCAGATGCGGATCGCCGGTGCCGCCCCACCAGATGTCGCCGCGCGGATTGGCCGCCTCGGCCTTGACCTGCGCATAGACTTCGCCGGCGCTCTTGCGCGTCATCGCCACCTTGATGCCCGTGTCGCGCTCGAACGCCTGCGACATGGCGCGGCACCATTCTTCCTGGACGCCGCAATACATGACCAGATTCTGCTGGGCGGCCGCAGGAGCGGCGAACGCCATCAACGAGGCGCCGGCGAGCGCCGTCAGGGCCCGGCGGGCCAGTTTCGTCTGCAACATCATGTCCTCCCGAAGGGTTATGCTTTGCCAGCTATAAGAGGACGTGAGGGACAAGGCGTCAATGCGTTCCGCACAGGCCGCCATCAGCGGATCGCGGCAGCCGCCTCGGTTTTCAACAGGTCTTCGGAACGCATACCCATGGCCCGCGCCAGCGCCTCGGCGAAGGCGGGCGTCGCGGCGAGAATCGGATTTCCCTCGGTCAGCCCGCGTCCGGCGAAGAAGTCGTTCAGCACCGCGCCGGCTTCGCGTGCGATCACGATGCCGGCCGCGACGTCCCACGAGTTGATGTGGAGCTCCAGGTATCCGTCGGTGCGGCCGTCGGCGGCGTACGCCATGCCCAGCGCGCCCGATGCGGAGCGCTTCACCGCGGCGCCCATGCTCGCGACCGCCGCGACCAGCTTGACGTAGGCGTCGAGGCCGCGACGGCCCGACCAGCCGATCTCGATGCTGGCGCGGCTCATCTCGGTCGTGTCGGCGCAGCTGATCGGCCTGCCATTGCGGCGCGCGCCGCCGCCGCGCAAGGCTTCGTAAAGCTCATTCATCGCCGGCGCGAAAATCACGCCGATTTCAGGAACGCCGCGGCGGAGAAAGCCGATCGAAATGCACCAGTTCGGCACGTCGCGCGCAAAGTTCGCAGTGCCGTCGATCGGGTCGATGATCCACAGATGCTCGGCGTCGCCGCCGCCCGCCTCCTCGCCCATCACGCCGTCGCCCGGAAAGGCTTCGGCGATGCGATCGCGGAAGCGCTGCTCGACGGCGCCGTCGGCGGCGGTGAGAAAATCCTGGCTTCCCTTCATCGTCACCGCGAGCTTCTCGCGGTTCTCGTAATAGTCCATCGCCAGCGCGCCGAGCTCGTGGACGAGCCCGATCGCCGCAAGATGGCGCCGCACGATGTCCGCATCGGCGCTCATGACAGGCGCACCGGCTTGCCGGATTGCGAGGCTTTCGTCGCTGCGTCCGCCAGCATCTGCGCCCGCAGGCCGTCCTCGCCGGAGGGCGAGGGATCGCGGCCCTTGTCGATCGCCGTAAGAAATGCGTCGAGTTCGGCGCGATAGGCGCCGGCATAGCGTTCAAGGAAGAAAGGCAGGACCGGATCGCCGGAAAATCCGTTAGCGTCCGCCTTCTCGACAGTCGTCGGAAAAACATTGCCGGCGCGCAGCATGCCCTTCGAACCGTGCGCCTCGATGCGCTGGTCATAGCCGTAGGTGGCGCGGCGCGAGCAGGAAATCTGCGCGATCTTGCCCGAGGCGGTCTTCAGCAGAACCGCGGCTGTGTCGACATCGCCTGCTTCGCCGATCTTCTTGTCGACGAGGCTTGAGCCGACGGCATGCACCTCGACCGGCTCCTCGCCGAGCAGAAAGCGCGCCATGTCGAAATCATGAATCATCATGTCGCGATAGAGGCCGCCGGAGCGCGTCACATAATCGATCGGCGGCGGCGAGGGATCGCGCGACAGAATGGTGAGCAGTTCGAGCGATCCGATCTCGCCCTTCGCCATGCGCGCCTTCAGAGTCGCGAAGTTCGGATCGAAGCGCCGGTTGAAGCCAATCATGAGCGGACGCTTCGCCTTCTCGACCACGGCGAGGCATTTGCGGATGCGCGCAGAATCGAGATCGACGGGCTTCTCGCAGAACACCGCCTTGCCGGCCTTCACCGCGCGCTCGACGAAATCGGCGTGCGTGTCGGTCGGCGAACAGATCATCACCGCGTCGATCGCTTTGTCGCCGATTATTGCGTCGAGCGAGTCAGCCCGCGCGCCGGTCTCCCTGGCGAGCGCAGCGGCGGCCTTCGGAACTGCGTCCGTCACGGCGGCGAGCTTCGCGCCGGCGTGCGCCGCGACATTGCCCGCATGGATGCGCCCGATGCGGCCCGCGCCGATCAAGCCGATGCTGATCATCCCACCCTCCCCTGCAATTGACCTCTCGGCCGTCATTCTGTCATGTCGCCCGGCGCGAATAGCCGGCTATGCGCGGCGGCCTTATGCAGCGGCCCGGCCGAAAAATCGAGGACGATCTTCATGACGACTGATGCTTACGCCCATGCGTCGATGGCCGGCCGCGTGGCGGTCGTGACCGGCGGCACGCAAGGCCTCGGCGAGACGGTCGCGCGCACCTTTGCGGCGCGCGGCGCAGCAGGCATCCTCATCTGCGGGCGCAACGCGGCCAAGGGCGAGGCCGTCGCCGCAGATCTCACGGGCAAGGGCTGCCGCACCATCTTCGCCAAGGCGGATCTTGCGCGCGTCGAGGATTGCCGGAGCGTCATTGCGGCAGCCGACAGGGCGTTCGGGCGCGTGGATGCTCTCGTCAACGCCGCGGCCTCGACCGATCGCGGAACGATCGGCGATACCTCGCCGGACCTCTACGACTACATCATGGCGATCAATGTGCGCGCGCCGTTCTTCCTCATGCAGGACGCCGTGAAGATCATGCGCCGCGAGAAGATCGCGGGAACGATCGTCAACATCCGGTCGATGTCGGCGCATGGTGGGCAGCCGTTCCTGACGCCCTACTCCATGTCGAAAGGCGCGCTGCTGACGCTCACCAAGAACGTCGCCTTCGCGCTGATGAGCGAACGCATCCGCGTCAACGGGCTCGGCGTCGGCTGGATGGACACGCCGGGCGAAGATGCGATCGTGAAGAAGTATCACGGCAAGGAGGATGGCTGGCTCGCCGAGGCGGAGAAAAGTCAGCCATGGGGCCGCCTGGTGAAGCCCGACGAAATCGCGCGCGCCTGCGCCTATCTCTGTTCCGACGAGTCGGGCCTGATGTCGGGCGCGATCATCGATTTCGCGCAGATGGTGCTCGGCGCGCATAATTAAACCCCCCTCATCCGTCGCCGCCGGCGACGCCTTCTCCCCATGAATGGGGAGAAGGCGAGCAGCGGCGCGATGGCGCCAACTCCTTCTCCCGGCGCGCGGGGAGAAGGTGGACGCGAAGCGGCCGGATGAGGGGCCGCGCCCTCTCATCATGATCGTATTTCAATTACCTGTTGCCTTCGCGGCAGCGAGCGCATTTGATCCCGCACATCTTGCGCGCTGGTGAGGACATCATGAACGACGCGACGAAACTTGAACCCTGGCAGTGGCCGGAGACGCATTGGCGCGGCCTCGTCAATCAGGTGCGGGCGGGACGATCGCTGCGCCCGAAGAGCTGGCCGGGCGGCGCGCGCTGCGCGGTCGCGCTGTCGTTCGACGCCGACCACGAGACCAATGAATTGCGCGACGGCGGCAGGTCGATCGGCCGCCTCGCCTGGGGCGAATATGGCGCAAGGGTCGGCGTCCCGCGCATCCTGTTGCTTCTGTCCAAGCACGACGTGAAGGCGACCTTCTATGTGCCCGCGGTCGCGGCGCTGCTGCATCCCGACGAGCAGAAGCGCGTCATCGCGGAAGGCCACGAGATCGGCATCCACGGCTGGATTCACGAGTTGAACTCAGTGCTGCCCTATCAGGTCGAACGCGATCTCATGTTCCGCTCGACCGATACGCTGGAGAAGATCACCGGCGTCAGGCCGGTCGGCCTGCGCACGCCGTCGTGGGATTTCAGCCCGAACACGCTGCGCATCGAGATGGAGCTCGGCCTGCTCTACGACTCATCGCTCATGGCCGACGAGGATTGCTACGAACTGCTGCTCGACGGCGAGCCGACGGGCGTCGTCGAGTTTCCGGTCGAATGGATCCGTGACGACGCGCCCTACTTCATGATGAACCGCATGGGACCGCACCGGCCCTATACGCCGCCGTCGGACGTGTTCAACATCTTCAAGAAGGAGTTCGATTCGGCGTGGGAGGATGGCGGCGTCTTCCAGCTCACCTGCCATCCCCATGTCATCGGCTACCGTTCGCGCATCTGGATCATCGAGGACCTGATTCGCCATGCCAAGACGAAAGGCGGGGTGTGGTTCGCAACCCACGCCGAGGTCGCGCAGTACGCCAGGGAGCACGCGGCGTAGAGCCGCATGGCTCAGTTCTGCGGACCAATCCCGCCAATGTCCTCCATCGTTGGATCGCTCGGCTTCACGCCGGTCTGACGATTGACGATGACGGTGACGATCCAGAGCAGGACGCCGATGCCAATCAGCACGCCGGCGACGCGGTACTGCACCGGATCGCGCCCGGTCCATGGGCCGGCGAGGAAGGCGCAGCAGATCGCGCCGAGAATCGGCAGGATCGACGGCGTTATGAAATGCGCATGCTTCACCGGGTCGCGGCGCAGGACGAGCACCGCGACGTTGACGACGGTGAAGACGCAGAGCAGCAGCAGCGCCGTCGTTCCGCCGAGCGCCGGCACTTCTCCGACGAAGGTGATGAGCGCAAAGGCGAGCAGCGTCGTGAACGCGATCGCGATGTAAGGCGTGCGCCGCTCGGCATGCACCTTGCCGAGCGCCGCGGGCAGGACATGCTCGCGGCTCATGCCGTACACGAGTCGGCTCGCCATGAGCATGTTGATCAGCGCGCTGTT
>JBEVKO010000081.1:0-13264 GCA_040509705.1 Beijerinckiaceae bacterium | reverse complement strand
CTCCTCGTATGCAGGAAGCGGCGAACGACCCGAGCCCGGCCCCTTCAATCACAGATGAGGCTGCAAGACCCGCGGCGCGCGCGCCGGTGACGTCGAATCCCGACGCCTACAAGATTAACGCGTCCGATCCCGCAGCGCCCAAGCGCGGCGGATGGTGGGCGCGCGCCAAGCAGGCGATCAGCGGCGAATAGCCGTCATTCACGCTCCAACGCATACGCCCGCGGATTCGCGGGCGTTTTGCTTTGACTGACGCCATGAGCATCTGTTTGCGCTTCCGCTTCGGAGCATTTGCCCGCATTCAGCGGCGCGTGCATGATGAGGCGAAAATCGGGGAGCGCCCGCATGAACGACGCCGCCTACGCCACCCACGAAGTGTTGAACCAGCCGCCGCCGCTCAGCGACTACAACGTGTTCGATTCCGATCCGACATTGCAGCGAATCGTAGCAACGTTCGGCGCATCTTTTGCAGAAGAGCGACTGGCGAAGGCCGGGCGAAGCGCGGGCTCGGCGGAAGTGCAGCAATGGGCGAGGCAGGCGAACCGCCACACGCCGGACCTGCGTACGCACGATCGCTTCGGCAACCGGATCGACGAGATTGAATTCCATCCCGCCTGGCATGAGCTGATGGCGCGCGCCATCGCCGACGAGACGCACTCGCTCGCCTGGAGCGAACGGCGCGAGGGCGCGCATGTCGCGCGTTCGGCGCTCGCCTATGTCTGGAATCAGGGCGAGACCGGGATCATGTGCCCGATCCTCATGACCTACGCATCCATTCCGGTCTTGAAGAAGAACCCCGCCATCGCCGCGAAATGGAATCCGCTGCTGCTCTCGACGCGCTACGACAGGCGCCAGATTCGCGCGAGCGAGAAGAGCGGCGCGACCTGCGGCATGGCGATGACGGAGAAACAGGGCGGCTCGGACCTGCGCCAGACGCAAACTACTGCAACGTCGAATGGCGACGGAACATGGTCGATCACCGGGCACAAATGGTTTTTCTCCGTGCCGCATTCGGACGTATTTCTCACGCTGGCGCGCACCGAGAAGGGCGTCACCTGCTTCGTCTGTCCAGGTTGGCTCGACGACGGCTCGCGCAACCGGCTGATGATCCAGCGCCTGAAGGACAAGTGCGGCAATCGCTCCAACGCATCATCGGAAGTGGAGTTTCGCGGCGCGGTCGGCGAACTGATCGACGAGGAAGGCCGGGGCATCGCGGCCATCCTCGAGATGGGGCATCTCACGCGCATCGACTGCGCGATTTCCTCCGCGGCGCTCGTCCGCCAGGCGGTGGCGCAGGCCGCGCATCATTGCGCGCACCGGCGCGCGTTCCAGCGCGCGCTCATCGACCAGCCGATCATGCGCAACGTTCTCGCCGATCTCGCTGTGGAAGCGGACGCGGCGGCGTGGCTGGCGATGCGGGTCGCAGCGGCGCTCGACCGCGCAGATCGCGATCCGGCCGAAGCGCTGATTGGCCGAATTGCTGCGCCGATCGCCAAATACTGGATCTGCAAGCGCGCGCCGCAGGCGATCGTCGAAGCGCTCGAATGTCACGGCGGCAACGGCTTCATCGAAGATCACCTGATGGCGCGGCTTTATCGCGAGGCGCCGCTCAACGGCGTCTGGGAAGGATCAGGCAACGTCATCTGCCTCGACGTCCTGCGCTCGATCCAGCGCGAGCCGGCCTGCATCCCCGCGCTGCTCGACGAGCTGCGCGCGGCGCGCGGCGTCGATGCGCGCTACGACGCCTTCCTTGCGAAGCTTGAAGCAGAGCTCGCCGACCTCGTGCGACTGGAAGGCCAGGCGCGACGCTTCGTCGAGCGCCTGGCCCTGGCGCTGTCGGCGAGCCTTCTCATTCGTTATGGCGAAGCGCGAACCGCCGACGCCTTCATCGCATCCCGCATGGGCGGCGAATGGTCGGGACATTTCGGCGACATGCCGACGGGCGTCGATATCGATGGCTTGGCCCGGGCGGCGGTTCCGCTCGCGGCGTAGTAGTTTTCCCTCATCCGTCGCCTGCGGCGACACCTTCTCCCCATTCCATGGGGAGAAGGAGAAGCGCGGCTCGGTGGCGTCAACTCCTTCTCCCTGCGTGCGGGGAGAAGGTGGACGCGAAGCGGCCGGATGAGGGGTCGTGGAAGCGCTGATCAACGCCGCGCGAGAAATCGGCCGAGCCGCGCGATCGTCTGTTCACAGTCCTGCATCGATCCGGCGAATGACAGGCGAACCGTGCGCGCGCCGCGGCGCGCGTCGAAGTCGAGGCCCGGCGTGATCGCGACGCCGGCTTGCTCCAGCACATCGCGGCAGAACTGCATCGAGTCGTTGGTGAAGCGGCCGACGTCGGCGTAAATGTAGAAGGCGCCGTCGACGGGAAAGAAATCGGTTACGCCGATTCTCGGCAACTCGCGCAGCAGATAGGCGCGGTTGGCGGCGTAGGTCGCCTTGATCGCCTCGCATTCGGCCGTCGCATCCAACGCCGCTTCCGCCGCAACCTGGCTGAGATACGGAACGGAGATTGAAAAGTTCTGCTGCAATCGCTCCACCGTGCGCACCAGTCGCTCGGGAAGCACGAGCCAGCCGACGCGCCAGCCCGTCATGCAGTAGTATTTCGAGAAAGAATTGACGATGATCACATCATCGTCCGCCGCGAGCGCCGTCGTCGCGGGATGCTCGTAGGTGAGGCCGTGATAGATCTCATCCGAGATGAACCAGAGTCCGAGACGTCGACATTCATGCGCGATGGCGGCGATCGCGTCATGCTCCATCACGACGCCCGTCGGATTTGCGGGACTCATGGTCAGAACGCCAGCGAGCGGCTTCTCGGCATGGACGCGGCGGATGTGATCCGGCGTCAGCACATAGCGACTCTCCGCATCGACCTCGACAGCGACAGGTTCGAGGCCGAGCGCGATGAGAATATTGCGATAGGCCGGATATCCCGGCGCGGTGATCGCAACGCGCGCGCCGCGCGCAAAGCAGGCGAGGAAGGCAAGCAGAAAGCCGCCGGACGAGCCTGTGGTGACGACGATCCGGCTCGCCGGCGCATCGACGCCGTAGTCGCGATAGTGGCGCGCGATGCGCTCTCTCAGTGATGGAATGCCGAGCGCTTCGGTGTAGCCGATGCGTCCGTCCGCGAGCGCGTGGGCGGCCGCGGCCCTGATGCTCGCCGGCGTCGGCGCCGAGGGCTGGCCGACTTCCATATGCGTGACCGAGCCTCCATTCGCCTCGATGCGGGCCGCGGCCGACATCACGTCCATGACGATGAAGGGGTCGACGCGGGCGGCGAGTTCGGAAATCGCGGGATCGAGCGGTCTGGCGTCCATGGTCCGGATCGGTGCGGGTATGCCGAGCCCCTTGGCCGAGATTCCGTCCGGCGCCAAGCGGCGACCTGAAGGCCGCCCCTTCCGCTGGATAGCCCCTTATCGCCCCATAGAGGGGCGCTGGTGCGCTTGGAGGACCTGCCCGCTACCCCCCCTACCTGAGGACCTTCTTCCTATTCCTCGCGCTTCTCTGAAGGCTCGTGCAACATTGCACAACTTTCTGGATTTTAGCACAGCTTGAGCGCATTCGTCGACGCATCACCTTGCCGTGATCCGGCGACAGATCGGACCCCGAGGAAGGCGGCCTTCATTGACCGTTGAGCCTTCCCCTTCTAGCTCCAACGACTGGTACTGATCGCGAGACGCCTATGCGCCTGACCCTTAGATTCGCCGCCCTCGCCTGCATGGCGGGCCTGATGGCGCAAGCAGCGCCTCTCGCGCAGGCCCCGGCCCCCGCGTTCAGCCCGGCGCAGAAGCAGGCGATCGAGGCGATCATCAAGGACTACCTTCTCCAGAACCCCGAGATCCTGCGCGAGGCCCTGATGGAGTTGGAAAGCCGTCAGCGCGAGGCGGAGCGCGTCGCGCAGAAGAAGGCGCTGGAAGAGCAGCAGGCAGCGCTTCTGTCGGAAAATGGGTCCATCGTGGTCGGCAACCCGAAGGGCGACGTCACGCTCGTTGAGCTGTTCGATTATAACTGCGGCTACTGCAAGAAATCGCTCGTCGATATGCAGGCGCTGTTGAAATCGGATCCCAAGCTCAAGGTCGTGCTGCGCGATTTCCCGATCCTCGGCCCCGACTCGGTCGAAGCGTCGAAGGTCGCAATGGCGGTGAAGCAACATCTCAAGGGCGACAAGTATTTCGATTACCATGTGCGGCTGATGTCGAGCCGCGGAAGGGCCGGAAAGGATCGCGCGCTGGAAGTCGCGAAGGAGATGGGGCTCGACCCCGTGAAGCTCGCGAAGGACGCCGAAAGCCCGGCGGTCGCGCAGGCGATTCAGCAGACGCTCCAGATCGCCGAGGCGCTGTCGGTGAACGGCACGCCCGCTTTCGTCGTGGGAGACGAGGTGATTGCCGGCGCCGTCGGCGAAGAGACGATGCGGCGCGCCATCCAGTCGGTCCGTCAGTGCGGCAAGGCGAGCTGCTAAGCGCCGTCGAACGTTGCCCTGACGCTGCGGCCAGCCCAGTAGTCCCGGGACAAACCCCTCAATCTCGCGTTTG
This sequence comes from Beijerinckiaceae bacterium, assembly GCA_040509705.1. GTDB lineage: Bacteria > Pseudomonadota > Alphaproteobacteria > Rhizobiales > Beijerinckiaceae > Terrirubrum. Next base: position 8,732 of record JBEVKO010000081.1, on the reverse strand, counting down.
ACGCCTTGGCCTGGCCCGGCGGCGCTTTTCCTTTCGGGCCGTCCCGCCTATAAGCGCGCGACCTTTGAAAGGCCTGCACGCTTGATGACCGTCCTATCCGCGCCGACCGCCGTCCGGTCGTGCGCGCTCCTCTCTCCGGACTTTCCCGCGCTGACGCCCTTCGCGCAGGCGGCTATCCTCGCCGCGCCGCGCCCCTGACTGATTCCCGCAAGGTTGAACCCATGGCTGCCAAATCTCCCATCGACACCGACTTCGTGCGCGAGCTCGCGAAGCTGATCGGAGAAACCGGTCTCTCGGAGATCGAGGTCGAAAAGGGCGATCTGAAGGTGCGGGTTTCGCGCGCCGCGGTTGCGATGGCGCATCCGGCGGCGATGATGACGCATCATTCAGTCGCGCCTCCCGCCGCGCCGCCACCCGCCGCGAATGCTCCAACTAACGAGGCGCCCGCGCCAACCTTGCGCGCGCATCCCGGCGCGGTGAAATCGCCCATGGTCGGCACCGCGTATCGACGCTCCTCGCCGGAGTCGAAGCCCTTCATCGAGATCGGCTCGCAGGTGAAGGTGGGCGACCGTCTCTTCCTCGTCGAGGCGATGAAGACCTTCAACGACATCGTCGCGCCGAAAGCCGGGACGGTGACCGCCATCCTCGTCGATGACGGCCAGCCGGTCGAATATGACGAGCCGATGTGCGTGATCGAATGAGCCGACATGATCGCCTGATGCGCGCCGAGGCCTGATCATGTTCGACAAGATTCTCATCGCCAATCGCGGAGAGATCGCGCTGCGCGTGCTGCGCGCCGCAAAGGAGCTCGGCATCCAGACTGTCGCCGTGCATTCGACCGCCGACGCTGATGCGATGCATGTGCGGCTCGCAGACGAAAGCGTCTGCATCGGCCCGCCGCCGGCGCGCGACTCCTATCTCAATATTCCGTCGCTGATCGCGGCCTGTGAGATCACCGGCGCCGATGCGGTGCATCCGGGCTATGGATTCCTGTCGGAGAACGCGCGCTTCGCCGACACGCTTGAGGCCCACAAGATCGTCTTCATCGGCCCGCGCGCCGATCATATCCGCATCATGGGCGACAAGATCGAGGCGAAGCGCACGGCGAGGCGCCTCGGCATTCCGTGCGTCCCCGGCTCCGACGGCGGCGTGACCGACGAGGACGAAGCGCGACGCATCGCCAAGGACATCGGATATCCAGTGATCATCAAGGCCGCGGCGGGCGGCGGCGGCCGCGGCATGAAAGTCGCGCGCAACGAGAACGACCTGCTGCACGCGCTTGGCACGGCCAAAGCCGAAGCCAAGGCGGCCTTCGGAGACGACGCGGTCTATATCGAGAAGTTCCTCTCCAAGCCGCGGCACATTGAAATCCAGGTGCTCGGCGACGGACACGGCCGGGCCATCCATCTCGGCGAGCGCGACTGCTCGCTGCAGCGCCGCCATCAGAAGGTCTGGGAGGAAGGTCCCTCCCCCGCGCTCAATGCCGAAATGCGCCGCAACATCGGCGAGGTGTGCGCGGCCGCAATGCGCGATCTCCGTTATCTCAGCGCCGGCACGATCGAATTTCTCTATGAGGACGGCGAGTTCTATTTCATCGAGATGAACACGCGCATCCAGGTCGAGCATCCGGTGACGGAAATGATCACCGGCATCGATCTCGTCAACGAGCAGATCAAGATCGCGGCGGGCGGCAAGCTCGGCATCCGGCAGGAAGACGTGAAGCTTGCCGGGCACGCGATCGAATGCCGGATCAATGCCGAGAATCCGCAGACATTCCGCCCCTCGCCCGGGATGATCAAATCCTATCATCCGCCGGGCGGCCTCGGCGTGCGCGTCGATTCAGCCGTGTACCAGGGCTATCGCATTCCGCCGAACTATGACTCGATGGTCGGCAAGCTGATCGTCACCGGCCGCACGCGAAACGAGTGCCTGATGCGCCTGCGCCGCGCGCTCGATGAGTTTGTCATCGACGGCATCGAGACGACCCTGCCGCTCTTCCGCACGCTGGTGCGCAACGCAGACATCCAGAACGGCGCTTACGACATCCACTGGCTGGAGCAATTCCTGTCGCAGGATCCGCCGATCAGCGAGCAGATCTAGCCGCGAGCGAACTGCCGGAGTCTGTTTCCAGGCGTCGCTCGCGCCGTCATTGATTGCACGCCGCGGTTCGTGCTCACATCACCTAATGTCCCGCCGCCAGAGCGACGAAATCAAGATCACGCCGGAGCTCGTGCTGCGGGCGTATGCTGCTGGCGTGTTTCCGATGGCGGAGAGCGCCGATGACCCGGGACTATATTGGGTCGAGCCGCAGGATCGCGGCGTCATTCCGCTCAGCGGGCTCACGGTGTCGCGCTCCTTGGCCAAGGCGGTTCGGCAGGAACGGTACGAGACGCGCGTCGACCATGATTTCGACGGTGTGATCGCAGCCTGCGCGGCACAGGCGCCGGGACGGTCCAGCACCTGGATCAACCGCCGCATTCGCGCGCTCTATCGCGGCCTGTTCGACATCGGGCACGCGCACACGGTCGAATGCTGGCGCGAGGGCGCCCTCGTCGGCGGCCTCTATGGCGTCAGCCTTGGCGCCGCGTTCTTCGGCGAGAGCATGTTCCACCGCGAGACCGACGCATCGAAGGTTGCGCTCGTGCATCTCGTCGCGAGGCTGCGATCGGCCGGCTATGTGCTCCTCGATGCTCAGTTCGTGACGGAGCATCTCGCTTCGCTCGGCGCAATAGAAATCACGCGGGCGCGCTACAAGGAACTGCTGACCGACGCCGTTGCGGATTCCCCTTCGGGCGACGCGTGGGCGAAGCGACGCCTGAGCGGCGTCGAGGCCTTGCAGATCGTGCGGGCGTAGTTACCGGCCGGAGTCGCGCGACAGGTCCGGGCCGCGCGCCGGCCCTCCGCCGCCACCGAAGTTGAAAATAGGAAAGAACGAGCGGGCTGGCGCGATCGGAGCCACGGGGAAGCCCTGCTGCGGCGCGACGTCGATTCGCTGTGGACGGTTCTCGCCGGGCTGCCTCATCGGCAGGGTCGCGGTCGGGCGCGGCGCCACGGCGACGACTTCAGGCTCCTTCGTCTCCGGAATGATGTCCTTGCCGCCCTTACATTCGTTCAGCCAGATATCGTAGATCGCGTGCTCGATGCTGGACACGCCCGGGCTCGAGGCGAACATCCAGCCCGTGAAGATCCGACGATACTCATTGGAGAAGGTGACCTCGTCGACTTCGACGAAGGCGGTTGTGTTTGCGGCTTCGGTCGGCGGCCGGGAGTAGCAGACGCGGGTGGTGAGCTGGAGAGCGCCGAACTGAACGGTCTCATCGATCGCCACCTCGAAGGAGATGGTGCGGCCGGTGATCTTGTCGAGGCCGGAGAACACCGCTGTCGGGTTCTTGATCTTGTCGGCGGACGCCGGGGACGCGGCGGCTGCAAGCCCTGCAGCGACGGCCACGCCCAGGACCTGATTCAGGAAGGGAAAGCGCATGGCTGGGCGTGTATCACCGGATCGCGGCGCGAAAAAGACTGGGCGCCGCGAATTCGCGCTCGCAGGCGGCCCTAGTCGTCCCCGGTTCCCTGCAGCGAGCGTCAGCTGACGTTGTCGGTCGTCGCAACAAAGTCGGGATCGTCCTGGTGCTCGCGCTCGAACGTCAGGAAATCATAGTAGCCGCAGCGCTTCTCGCCGGGGAACTCGCGGCAGATCGCCGGCCGCGCCTCATAGACCGTGCACCGGCGCTTGTCGGTGTCGAAGAAGCGGCAGATGTAGCCGAAATGCTCATCCTTCTGGCGCCGGAGGACCCGCTTGTAGCCGTCGCTCGGCTTGGTGAAGCGCTTCTCGGCTTCCTGCGGCGTGACCTCGAAATGACGGGCGAGACGCTCGACGTCCCGCCTTGTCACCTGGATGACCGGGTAGCTGCAGCAATAGCCCGGGCATTTGAGGCAGTCATAAGTCTTGGCCAATGGTCAGTCCGATCAACTGAACGAATTAGAACTCAGGATCCGGGCGTCCAGGCCTCGTAGTCGCCGGTCGCCGGCGGCCGGTGTCCGCTTGCCAGCGTCGATCCCGAAGGTCGCCACGCATCGGGCGTGCCGGTCATGTTGGGAAGATGCGCAGCCTCCCATTCGCGAGGCTTGTATCCATCCCTGGTGGGCGGGGTGTCGGTGCGGTGATGGAGCCACCCATGCCAGCCCGGCGGGATGCGCGACGCATCGGCCTCGCCATTGTAGATGACCCAGCGGCGGACGATGCCGAGCGCCGGATCAACTGCTCCGCCGCGAGTTTGGTAATAGACGTTGCCGGCGTCGTCTTCGCCGACGCGCTCGCCCCTTCGCCATGTGTGGAAGCGCGTGCCCATGGTCTGGCCGTTCCACCAGGTAAAGATCTGCAACAGGAGCTGCTTCATGACTCGTCCGCGCAATTCGGGCGGGTTATGGCGGATGACGGCGGTCGAGTCCACAACGCCGGCTGCGAGGAAAAGCTGACCGCGATGGCGCTTGCGACGATAGCCGCGATCGATGCGTCGAAAATTGCGATGGGCGCGGGGCGAACGACCTAGCGGCTCAAAGGCCCGGCGTAATCGCGATGGCGAGCGTCATGACTTCGGCCGCTTCGTCCTGAACCGGCTTCGGCAAACGCAGTCCGCGCGCTTCGCCGGGCTGACTGAGCGGCTTCACCTCGACGCTGCCGCGCGCGAGGCCCGACGAACGCCAGCACAGACGCGCCGAAGGAAGATCGAGTTCGCGGCCGCGTTCATCCTCGACGACGGGATGGATATGCATGCCAGAAGCGCCGTCCGGCCTAACGACGAGGCGGATGCGTTCGAGCCCGGCGCGTCCGACATGCACCGGAATTGAGCAGCCATTGATCGCGGAGCAAGACTGCGAACGCTCCGACACAACGGCGCCGTCCGCGTCGATCTGCGCGATGGTGATCGCGCCGCGCGGCGCGGCAGGGATATCGGCGTGGGAGACCGGAACTCCGGACGCTGCCAGCGCAGCAATGACCGGTATCGCGATGCAGTCCATGACACCCTCCTCGGGCCTCGTCACGACTGCTGGCATCGTGCATTCCGTGCGACCTTTCCTCGCGTCCGGACCGGGAGTTCACGGGGTCCGTCTGGGGAATCCGGTCGGCATGGCGCCGATGGTTGACAAAGAATAGTGCGCTCCGAAACTTAATGAAGTGTTGCAGCGCACAACAAGGCTCCAACGGGTTTTTAAGAGGCAACCGCTCAACAGCTGGGGAAGAGCAATGCCACGAGTCTATCAAGTGAAGAGCACGAAGGCGGAGCCGGTTTCGGTCGCCTACACCATCGACGGATCGGTGGGTCCTGGATGCCAGAATGCGCGCGAGGATGTGCTTCTCGTACAGCATCTTCTGCGGCGCGCCTGGCAGGACTGTCCGAGAAGCAAAGGCTTTCGACCACCGGGCGAAACGCAGCCGCTGAAGGCGGATGGGATTCCGGGGCCGACCACCAACAGGTTCATCAAGTTCTTCCAGGAGGAATGCGTTCGTCGCGGCGCCAACGTGACGCAGGACGGCCGCGTCGATCCGGTGAAGTCAGGCGCGTCGACGAGCGGGGGATCGCATAGCTTCTACACGATCCTCGCCATGAACTCGGCGCGCAATTCGCGCCAGATGGGCAATCAGGACGACATCACGAGCGATCCCGAATTTCCGCAGGAGCTGCGCAAGCACTTCTTCATCGATTGGTGAGCCGTCGGCATGCTCGCACGCGAGTTTCAGCTGCGTTGCGCTGCTGCGCGCCAAGTGAACAAAAAGGCGGCCGGCAGGCCGCCTTTTTGTGACATATCCAGAGAACGTCAGCGCTTCGAGAACTGGAAGCTGCGACGCGCCTTGGCGCGGCCGTACTTCTTGCGCTCGACGACGCGGCTGTCGCGCGTCAGGAAGCCTTCCTTCTTGAGGATGCCGCGCAATTCTGGCTCATAGTAGGTCAGCGCCTTCGACAGGCCGTGCCGGACCGCGCCGGCCTGACCGGACAGTCCGCCGCCCTCGACCGCCACGACGATGTCGTACTGATCGAGGCGGTTGGCGACGAGAAGCGGCTGACGCAGGATCAGCTGCAGCACCGGTCGGGCGAAGTACTGCTCGAGCGGCTTGTCGTTGATGATGATCTTGCCCGGTCCGCGCTGAAGCCAGACGCGCGCGACGGCGTCCTTGCGCTTGCCGGTGGCGTAGGCGCGACCCTGCTTGTCCAGCTTCTGGACGTGACGCGGCGCATCGGCGACGACCTGCGCCGGCTTGGCGGCGGAGCCGAGATCGGCGAGCGAAGAGAGAGTTTCAGCCATCGTCAGGCCCTCGCATTCTTGGCGTTCATGGCCGCAACATCCAGTTTCTCCGGATTCTGCGCGGCGTGCGGATGATCGTCGCCCTTGTAAACGCGGAGATTGCCGAGGATCTGACGGAATAGAGGGCCGCGCGGCAGCATGCGCTCCACGGCCTTCTCGACGATGCGCTCAGGAAAGCGGCCTTCGAGAATGAACTTCGCCGAACGCTCCTTGATGCCGCCGATGTAGCCGGTGTGATGATAGTACATCTTCTGGTCGCGCTTGCGGCCGGTGAAGACGACCTTGTCGGCGTTGATGACGATGACGTTGTCGCCGCAGTCGACGTGGGGGGTGAAGCCGGGCTTGTGCTTGCCGCGCAAGCGCATCGCCACGACCGAGGCGAGTCGGCCCACAACGAGGCCCTTCGCATCGACCACCACCCATTTCTTCTCGACTTCGGCGGGTTTCAGCGACCGCGTCGCCGTGGTCAGTACAGCAGCCATGGCTGGACCCCCTGCCTGTTGATGGAAACGATAAGCCGCGCTGTGAGCGCGGCGGTGCGGGCGGTCTATAGGGGAGCGCCGAAACGCCGTCAATTGTTCGCTTGGAAAGCGATTGAGAGTAAAGTGTTGTATATCAATATGTTGAGTATCGAGGTATTATTATACCGTAAGTCCGCGGCGCGCGCTCACCTCTCCGGCGGGATCGAGTAGGTCCCGACTGCGTGGGCGACAACGTCGTCTTCGCCATCCGAGCGCAGGTTAACTTCGCCAACCGCGAGCCGCTTGCCGAGTTTCAGGAGACGGCAATCGGCGAGAAGATCCTTCTGTCCCGGCTTGCTGAGAAAATTGATGCTGAGGTTCGTCGTCACCGCGAGCGCAATCGGACCGATCGAGGCGAGGATGGCGCAGTAAAGCGCGAAGTCCGCGAGCGCGAACATAGACGGACCGGACAGCGTGCCGCCCGGGCGCAAATGCTTTTCGTGATAGATCAGACGGACGCGCGCCGACCGGTCGCCAACGGCTTCGACGAAGTAGGTCTTTTCGCCATGGTTCATCTGCGGGAAGTCGCGGTCGAGGAAAGCCTCGAGTTCCGCAATCGTCATGCGCCCCGGCCTTGCATCGGACGTCATCGCGTCGCAGCCTCCTTCTTCTCGTGACGCGCCAAACTGCGCGGAATTCTGCGCCGCGGTTGTCCTTCAGCCGCGCCGTTCATTCAAGGCCCACTCAGATCGGCTGCAGGGTTGCAATAGCCCGGACGGCGCGCAATATCGGCGGCCTTAGAGCAACACCGGTTCCTTTGCATGTCGGCTGTCCGCCAGGTTTCGCCTCCCATTCTTTCACGCGTCGACGACGCCGCGATCGCCATCCTGACGCTCGACTGCCATCCGAACCGCAACGCCCTGTCGGAAGCCATGCTCGCGGCGCTGACCGCGGAATTCGCGGCGATCACGGACGATGCGTCGGTGCGGGCTGTCGTGATAGCGGCGAAAGGGCCCTTGTTCTGTCCCGGCCACGACCTGAAGGAGATGACCGCCCATCGCAGCGATGCAGATCGCGGCCGCGAATATTTCGAAGACATCTTCGGGCGATGCAGCGCAATGATGCAGATGATGGCGCGCCTGCCGCAGCCGGTGATCGCCGCCATCGAAGGCATCGCGACCGCGGCGGGTTGCCAGCTTGTTGCGACATGCGATCTGGCGATCGCGGGAAGCGAGGCGCGCTTCGGCGCGTCAGGCGTGAACTATGGTCTGTTCTGCTCGACGCCGATGGTGGCGCTCTCGCGCAACATCGCACGCAAGCATTCGCTGGAAATGCTTATGACGGGCGAACTGATCGATGCGACCGAGGCGCAGCGCATCGGTCTCGTCAATCGTGTTGCGCCCGCGGGCAAGGCGCTGGACGCGGCGCTCGATCTTGCGCGCGTGATCGCAGCCAAGCCTCCCGCCGCCATCAAGGCGGGCAAGCAGGCCTTCTATCAGCAGATCGAAATGCCGCTTGCGGAAGCCTATGCCCACACGTCGCGCGTCATCGTCGAGAACATGCTCGCGGGCGAAGCTGAGGAAGGCATCAGCGCCTTCATCGAAAAACGCGCTCCGCGATGGCCGAACGAGTGACGGCCGACGCAGTGCGCCGGCCGTCCTATTGAATGCTACCAGACTCCGAGGATCGGCATCGGGCGCGGCGTCGCGCGCTCGACAGCGGGAGTCGCGGATTCGGACTGTGATTCAGCCGGCAGCTGCAGAACCGTCGCACGCTGGCCGATTGACAACTGCGTGACGAAGATTGTCGCGCCGTCGGGAAATTCCAGCGCATCGTGGTGAGTGTGCGGCTGGTCCATGTTGAGCTGACGGAACCGCGCGACGCTGGATGGAATTTTCCGCCTGGGCAGGAAGCCGAGAGCGCGATCGGCTTCTACATCCTTCTCAAATGCGAGTTCGGTGCCGGGCC